>NZ_WBRZ01000279.1:0-6940 GCF_008923895.1 Pseudomonas sp. GXM4 | reverse complement strand
ATGTAGGAGCTGCCGAAGGCTGCGATCTGTTCAGGTGCTGCAATCATCCGCTAGTCTTGCTGATCCCTGGAAGGAGCCGTCCCATGTTTGAATCCGCTGAAATCGGTCACGCCATCGACAAAGACACTTATGAGGCGGCGGTCCCTGCGCTGCGTGAAGCCTTGCTGGAAGCGCAGTTCGAGTTGCAGCAGCAGAAGCGCTTTCCGGTGATCATCCTGATCAACGGCATTGAAGGGGCGGGCAAGGGCGAGACGGTCAAGCTGCTCAATGAATGGATGGATCCGCGCCTGATCGAAGTGCGCACCTTCGACCAACAAACCGATGAAGAACTGGCGCGGCCACCGGCGTGGCGCTACTGGCGCATGCTGCCGGCCAAAGGGCGAATGGGCGTGTTCTTCGGCAACTGGTACAGCCAGATGCTCCAGGGCCGGGTGCACGGACTGTTCAAGGATCCGCGTCTGGACCAAGCCATCGCCGGCGCTGAGCGTCTGGAAAAGATGCTCTGCGATGAAGGCGCTCTGATCTTCAAGTTCTGGTTTCACCTGTCCAAGAAGCAGATGAAAGCGCGGCTCAAATCGCTGGCCGACGACCCGCTGCACAGCTGGCGCATCAGTCCGCTGGACTGGCAGCAGTCGCAGACCTACGACAAGTTCGTCAAATACGGCGAGCGCGTGCTGCGCCGTACCAGCCGCGATTACGCGCCGTGGCATGTCATCGAAGGCGTCGATGCCAATTACCGCAGCCTGGCGGTGGGCAAGATTCTCCTCGAAGGCCTGCAAAGTGCGCTCAAGCGTGCCGACGTCAATCCTCACGAAGTCAGTGCCGCGCCGCTGGGCACGCCGGTCGATCAGTTGAACCTGCTCGACAGCCTCGATCTGACCCAGCGTCTGGACAAGAAAGACTATGAAGAACAACTGATCACCGAACAGGCGCGTCTGTCCGGACTGATGCGCGACAAACGCATGCGTCGCCATGCGCTGGTGGCGGTGTTCGAGGGTAACGACGCGGCCGGCAAGGGCGGGGCGATTCGCCGCGTAGCAGCCGCGCTCGATCCGCGTCAGTACAGCATCGTCCCGATCGCCGCGCCGACCGAAGAAGAGCGCGCACAACCGTATCTGTGGCGGTTCTGGCGACACCTTCCGGCGCGGGGCAAATTCACCGTGTTCGACCGCTCCTGGTACGGGCGGGTGCTGGTCGAGCGGATCGAAGGCTTCTGCACCCCGGCCGACTGGCTGCGCGCCTACGGCGAAATCAACGACTTCGAAGAGCAACTGGCCGATGCCGGCGTCATCGTGGTCAAGTTCTGGCTGGCCATCGACAAGGACACGCAGATGGAGCGCTTTCAGGAGCGCGAAGAGATTTCCTTCAAACGCTTCAAGATTACCGAGGACGACTGGCGCAACCGGGAAAAGTGGGACGACTATCGCCGGGCGGTCGGCGACATGGTTGATCGCACCAGCACCGAGATCGCGCCGTGGACGCTGGTCGAGGCCAACGACAAACGCTGGGCACGGGTGAAAGTATTGCGCACCATCAACCGCGCGCTGGAAGACGCGTTCGAGAAATCCGACAAGAAGGCCAAAAAGCACAAGGACTGAAGCGATGGCCGCGCATACGCCGGGTGAATGATCCTCGCGGTCGGCAAGAAGGTGGACTTATGCTCAGGTCCACTCTCAACCGACAACAACAATGAGGTATGCCATGCGTGAAGTGGTGATCGTCGACAGCGTGCGGACCGGCCTGGCCAAATCCTTTCGCGGCAAGTTCAACCAGACCCGCCCCGATGACTTGGCGGCCCACTGCGTCAATGCGCTGCTGACCCGCAACGATATCGACCCGGCCAGCGTCGAGGACTGCATCGTCGGCGCCGGCTCCAACGAGGGCGCGCAGGGCTACAACATCGGCCGCAACGTCGCGGTGCTGTCGCGCCTGGGCACCGGCACCGCCGGCATGACCCTCAACCGTTTCTGCTCGTCGGGCTTGCAGGCGATTGCAATTGCCGCCAACCAGATCGCCTCCGGTTGCAGCGACATCATCGTTGCCGGCGGCGTCGAGTCGATCAGCCTGACCCTGAAAAGCGTCAACACCGATCACCTGATCAACCCGCTGCTCAAGCAACAGACTCCCGGCATCTACTACACCATGGGCCAGACCGCCGAAGTGGTGGCGCGCCGTTACGGCGTCAGCCGCGAGGCCCAGGATCGCTATGCGCTGCAAAGCCAGATGCGTACGGCCCAGGCTCAGGCTGCGGGTTTGTTCGATGATGAAATCGTGCCGATGGCGGTGAAATACCGCGTCGAGGACAAGAACAGCGGTGAAGTGCAGATTGTCGACGGCGTCGTCGAGCGCGACGACTGCAACCGCCCGGACACCACCTACGAAAGCCTTGCCGGGTTGAAACCAGTGTTCGCCGACGACGGTTCGGTAACGGCGGGCAATTCCTCGCAGCTGTCCGACGGTGCCTCGATGACACTGGTGATGAGTCTGGACAAAGCGCTGGAGCTGGGGCTCAAACCGAAAGCGTTTTTCCGTGGTTTCACCGTCGCCGGCTGCGAGCCGGACGAAATGGGCATCGGCCCGGTGTTCTCGGTGCCGAAACTGCTCAAGGCCAAGGGCTTGCAAGTGGCGGATATCGATCTGTGGGAATTGAACGAGGCGTTTGCTTCGCAGTGCCTGTACAGCCGCGACCGGCTGGAGATCGACAACGACAAATACAACGTCAACGGCGGCTCGATTTCCATCGGCCACCCGTTCGGCATGACCGGCTCGCGCCAGGTAGGGCATTTGATCCGGGAATTGCAGCGGCGCAACCTGCGTTACGGCATCGTCACCATGTGCGTGGGCGGCGGCATGGGAGCGAGCGGGTTGTTTGAGGCGGTGCGCTGAATCCTCCGTTCGTTGTCGTCGGTCAGATCGCCATCGCTGGCAAGCCAGCTCCCACAGGTTTTGTATATGTCAAAAATCCTGTGGGAGCTGGCTTGCCAGCGATGGGATCAACACGGTTAGCCCTTGGAACCCTGCCGCTGCATCCGCGCTATATAAGCCTGAATCTCCCGCTCGATCACCTGACTGTCATACGGCCCTTCAAGGGTATTTTCCCGGGTGCTGAAATACAGCTCGCCATTGACCCGACACACGCGGTCGCTGCGAAAACGGGTGGCGGGGGCGCTGTCCTCGGCGCGCATGGCGTACATGTCGGTCTCCCTGATCAATGCGTTGAAAAGTCTGCAATCAGCTTATGCCTGAAGCACTTGGCGCGCCTGCCCGGCCGATCAACGGCGGCGCGCCGGTTTAGTGCTGCGACCTGCACAGTTTCATTCGCGGCCTGCCGGTAACTGTCCCTGTGTTGTGCGCAGCCGGACGCCTAGAATGAGTGTTCTTGTCAGCAGGCTTTTGGGGTTCGCATGCACATTTCATCGGGGCGCTGGGTGTACGGACTGTTCCTGGCGCTGCTGACCGCGTTTCTGTGGGGCATCCTGCCGATCAAGCTCAAACAGGTATTGCAGGTGATGGACCCGGTCACGGTGACCTGGTTTCGCCTGATGGTGTCCGGTGGCTGCCTGTTCATCTATCTGGCGTCGGTCAAGCGCCTGCCAAGTCGCAAGGTGCTCGGGCCGAAGGGTGGCTGGCTGGTGCTGATGGCGGTGCTGGGGCTGGTCGGCAATTACGTGTTGTACCTGATGGGCCTCAACCTGCTCAGCCCCGGCACCGCGCAATTGGTGGTGCAAATGGGCCCGATCATGCTGCTGATCGCCAGCCTGTTCGTGTTCAAGGAACGCTTCAGCATCGGCCAGGGCATCGGCCTGCTGGTGTTGCTGGTCGGCTTTGGTCTGTTCTTCAATCAGCGTCTGGCCGAGCTGCTGACCTCGCTGTCCGACTACACCGCCGGCGTGCTCTTGGTGCTGCTGGCGTCGACGGTCTGGACCTTCTATGCGCTGGGCCAGAAGCAATTGCTCACGGTGTGGAATTCGTTGCAGGTGATGATGGTGATCTATCTCTTCTGCGGGCTATTGCTGACGCCGTGGGTGCATCCGCTGGAAGCGCTCAACCTGAGCCCGTTGCAGGGCTGGCTGCTGTTGGCGTGCTGCATGAACACCTTGATCGCCTACGGCGCATTCGCCGAAGCGCTGGCGCATTGGGAAGCATCGCGGGTCAGCGCAACATTGGCGATCACTCCGTTGGTGACGTTTGTGGCGGTGGCGATTGCGGCGCGGATCTGGCCGGACTACGTGCATGCCGAGCAGATCAATACGCTGGGCTACGGCGGGGCGGTGCTGGTGGTGCTGGGTTCGGCGCTGGTGGCGTTGGGGCCATCGTTGATTGCCGGGCTCAGGGCGCGGCGGATGCGCATGGCCTGAAGATCAAAAGATCGCAGCCTGCGGCAGCTCCTACAATTGGAATGCGTTTCCCTGTAGGAGCTGCCGAAGGCTGCGATCTTTTGCTTTAGCCCTTGGCGCCAGCCTCGATCATGTTCTCCGGCCGCACCCAGGCATCGAACTCTTCATCCGTCAGATAACCCAGCTGCAACGCCGCCTCACGCAAAGTCAGCCCTTCGCTGTAAGCCTTCTTCGCGATCTCCGCCGACTTGTCATAACCGATGTGCGGGTTCAGCGCGGTCACCAGCATCAATCCACGTTCCAGATGCTTGGCCATGACCTCGGCATCCGGTTCGAGCCCGGCAATGCAGTGCTGCTGGAAGTTGCTGCAGCCATCGCCGAGCAAACGGATCGATTGCAGCAGGTTGTGGATGATCACCGGTTTGAACACGTTCAGCTGCAAGTGCCCCTGACTGGCGGCAAAACCGATCGCCACGTCATTGCCGAGCACCTGACAGGCGAGCATCGACAGCGCTTCGCACTGGGTCGGGTTGACCTTGCCGGGCATGATCGAGCTGCCCGGTTCGTTGGCCGGCAGCTTCACTTCAGCGAAACCTGCGCGAGGACCTGAGCCCAGCAGACGCAGGTCGTTGGCGATCTTCATCAAGGCCACGGCGAGGGTTTTCAGCGCACCCGACAGCGTTACCAGCGGTTCATGACCGGCCAGTGCAGCGAACTTGTTCGGCGCGGTGACGAACGGCAGACCGGACAGTGCTGCGAGTTCGGCGGCAATCGCCTCACCGAAACCGTGTGGTGAATTCAAACCGGTACCAACGGCGGTGCCGCCCTGAGCCAGTTCGCAAACCGCCGGCAGCGCGGCACGAATCGCGCGCTCGGCGTAATCCAGTTGCGCGATGAAGCCGGACAGTTCCTGACCGAAGGTGATCGGCGTCGCGTCCATCATGTGCGTGCGCCCGGTCTTCACCAGTTTCATGTGCCGCGCCGCCAGTTCAGCGAGGCCGCCGGACAGCTCGGCAATCGCCGGCAGCAGTTGTTCCTGCACCGCTTTGGCGGTGGCGATGCTCATGGCAGTGGGGAAGCAGTCGTTGGAACTTTGCGAGCGATTGACGTGATCGTTCGGGTGCACCGGCGACTTGCCGCCACGCGGGTTGCCGGCCAGTTCGTTGGCGCGACCGGCGATCACTTCGTTGACGTTCATGTTGCTTTGAGTGCCGCTGCCGGTCTGCCAGACCACCAGCGGGAACTGCTCGTCATGCTCGCCGGCGAGCACTTCATCGGCGGCCTGCTCGATCAGGCGGGCGATGTCGGCGGGCAGGTCGCCGTTGCGGTCGTTGACCCGTGCGGCGGCTTTCTTGATCAGCGCCAGGGCGTGCAGCACCGGTAGCGGCATGCGTTCCTGACCAATGGCGAAGTTGATCAGCGAGCGTTGCGTCTGAGCACCCCAGTAAGCGTCGTCCGGGACCTCGATCTGGCCCAGGCTGTCGGTTTCGATACGGCTCATCGTGCACACTCCTGTTGGTCTGTTGGCGCAATTTAGGCCGGCTTCGGCCCGGGTGGTTCCATCGGCTCGATTGTTGACCGCAAAACCCCGCCAATCAAGCGCGGCAAGGGCCGGGGGTTGAGCCACAGCGATTGTTAGGCGCAGAATGGTCGCCCTTGGGGTTCGACCTCGCTTTGCTTAAAGGAAACTCGATGACTCGTCTTCGCGCCATCTGTACCGCGGTTGCACTGGTTTGCGCCAGCGGCCAGGTGCTTGCCGATACCGCCAGCCACAACGCCAGTGCCGAAGCTTTCCTGACGCTGGCTCACGCTGACAAGCTGGGTACCCCGGTGTACATGCAAGTGCAGCAAATGTTCGCCCAGCGCTTTGAACAGACCAAAGCGCCTGAGTCGAAGAAAGCCGTGCTCGAAACCTACCAGGCCAAGGCCAACGCTGCGCTGGACCAGGCCATCGGCTGGAACAAGCTCAAGCCCGACATGGTCAAGCTCTACACCAGCAACTTCAGCGAATCCGAGCTGAAAGATCTGGTTGCCTTCTACCAATCGCCACTGGGCAAGAAAGTCCTGGAAAAAATGCCGCAGCTGACCCAGCAATCGGCGCAGATGACCCAGGGCAAACTGGAAAGCGCGGTGCCTGTGGTCAACAAGCTGCTCGACGACATGACCAAAGAGCTGACCCCGGCCGCGGCGCCAGCCAAGAAGAAGTAAGCGGAGTTCGTGATGACCATGCAACAACGCATCGAATCGACGCTGGCCCTGTTACAGCCTGAGCACCTGCAAGTGCTGGACGAAAGCCACATGCACAGTCGCGGGTCACAGACCCACTACAAGGCGGTGGTGGTCAGCGCGCAGTTCGAAGGCCTGAACCGGGTCAAGCGCCACCAGAAAGTCTACGGCACGCTCGGCGAGCTGATGGGCGAGTTCCATGCGTTGGCGCTGCACACCTACACCCCGCAGGAATGGGCAGAGATCGACGGCGCTCCGGCGTCGCCGAGCTGTGCTGGCGGTAGCAAGCACTGATTTTGGATGTGGCGGGATTTTTGTGGTGAGGGGATTTATCCCCGTTCGGCTGCGCAGCAGTCGTAAACCCTGTAACCACGGTC
>NZ_WBRZ01000278.1:0-6941 GCF_008923895.1 Pseudomonas sp. GXM4 | reverse complement strand
GATCTTTTGATCTTGGTTGCCACCAACAGATCGCAGCCTCGTTGCACTCGTCAGCTCCTACCAGAGGCGGATTTCAGAACGGTGGCGATTTCTTGAGCAACTCTGCCGCCGGCGAGTCGGTCGGGCTGACCACCGCATAGTTGTAGCCCGGCCCTGACCAGTAATCGGCCTGCAGATCGCCATCGCTGCGCGAGCCACGCGGCAGCAGGGTGTTTTTCGGCCCCGGTGGACGCAGGTAGAAACTGACCTTGTGACCGCTGCCATCCTCATACATCACCATCGCCGCCGCGCCTTCATCGGTGCTGAGCAAGCGCCCGCTGACCGGCTCGAATCCGGCAGCTTTCAAGTCCGGCAAGCGCCCGGCACCGCTGAAGTAGCGGTCGAGCCAACGCTGCATGTCGCCGTCGCTGTCGACCTTGTAATCGGCGGGCAGTACGCCTTGCTGGGCGATCAGGCGATAGGCTTGCAACGCGTCAGTCATCGGCAATTGCGCAGGGCGCGCCAGGGTCATTTCCCGCGCCTGCCAGCCACTGAAACCGCCAATGCTCACGGCAATGAGCAACACCGCCGCGCTGGCCAGGTGGCGACGGGACTGCTGGCGGCGGCGCTGGCGAATCATCATCGGGTCGAGCGCCGGATTGGCCGGTTGCTGCAAGGCGCCACTCAGCGCTGCGCGCAGCTGCTGGGCGTCGCGTTGCCAGGCGCGAACCTGCGCCGCTTCTTCGGGGTGGCTGGCCAGCCATGTCTCGAGCACGCGCCGATCGGCGTCGCTGAGCTGGTGGTCGACGTAGGCGTGCAAATCTCGTTCGCTGGGAGGCAGGCTGATCATTTGAGTATCCGCAAGGAAGGGCTGTAGATTTCGCCGTCGCTGAGTTGGCGCAAGGCCTGGCGGGCGCGGGACAGGCGCGACATCACGGTGCCGATCGGGGCGCCGAGGATCTCGGCGACCTCTTTATAGGACAGGCCTTCCACCGAGACCATCAGCAGCAAAGCGCGCTGTTCGGTGGGCAGGCGTTCGAAGGCTTGCAGGGTCGACTGGGCAATCACCGTGCGTTCCACAGACGGCTCGGCATCGTCGCGACCGGTGAAAAACTCCAGCATCCGCGCATAGCGCCGCGAACGACGGTGCGCATCGAGAAATTGCCGATAGAGAATTGCGAACAGCCAGGCGCGCAAGTCGCCTTCGGCGCGTTTCTCGCCCCAGGCCGACAGCGCCCGCTCGAGGCTGGCCTGGACCAGATCGTCAGCGCTGCTGCTGTTGCGCGTCAACGACACGGCGAAGCGGCGCAATCTGGGAATGATTTCTCTCAACTGTTCGTCGAATTCGCTCATGAATTTCTGCTGGTCGCTACGCTGTGGACTAGGAAGACGCCCGTCAGCGCAGGTTATTCCCCGTGCGCAAAAATAAATACCGCGACGTGGAATAAACCCGGACGGGGTGCGTCTTGCTGACTCTTTCCACTTGTGGCCGATGGCCTGGAGATATTCATGGTTGATCGCTCGTCCCCCAACGCTGCACCGCCCGGCAGGCCGCCGCGCCAGCCACTGAGCGCCGCGAGCCTGGTTTTACGTCTGGGCGGCATTGCCGTGATTGTCGCCGCCGTGGCCGGGGCGTTTGCCTACGTGCATGGCAACCTTGACCCACAACGATTGACGCCAAAAGCGTTGGTCGATGTGCTGGAAAAGAACAACGGCGTGCATCCCGGCTTTCGTCGCAATCACGCCAAGGGCGTGTGCGTGATCGGCCATTTCGAAAGCAGTGGCGAGGCGCGGGCATTCTCTACAGCACAAGTGTTCAACCTGCCGCAGACACCGGTGGTGGGTCGTTTTGCCTTGCCGGCGGGCAATCCCTATGCGCCGGACAGCGCCGTACCGATCCGCAGTCTGGCGCTGCGCTTCACCCAGGCGAACGGTCAGCAATGGCGCACCGGCATGAACAGCATGCCGGTGTTTCCGGTGGGCACGCCTGAAGCGTTCTACCAATTGCAGCAGGCGCAGTCGCCGGATCCAGCCACTGGCAAGCCCGACCCGACGAAGGTGCCGGCGTTCTTCGCTGCACACCCGGAAGCCGTGCCGTTCTTGACGTGGGTGAAGACCGCCAAGCCTTCGGCCAGCTACGCCACCGAAACCTATAACAGCATCAATGCGTTCTATCTGGTCGATGGCAACGGTAAAAAGCAGGCCGTGCGCTGGAGCATGACCCCGTTGGCGCAGGACGCGGCAGGTGCCACGGCCCCTGAAGGCGCGGACTTTCTCGAGAAGGATCTGGTGCAACGCCTGGCCGCCGCACCCTTGCGCTTCCAGTTGAACATCACCCTGGCCAATGCCGACGACCCGGTCAACGATGCCAGCAAGACCTGGCCCGCAAATCGCAAAGTGCTGAACGCCGGGACTTTGGTGCTGGAGAAAACCCAGCCGCAGCTCAGCGGTGAATGCCGCGACATCAACTACGACCCGCTGGTGCTGCCGGCCGGGATTCAAGGCTCGGAAGATCCACTGCTGGCCGCGCGTTCGGCCGGCTACGCCGATTCCTACCTGCGTCGCACCAGCGAAGTCAGCCAGTTGCCCGCCGCCAAACAGGAGGCTCGTCCATGAGCAAGCAACCGACGCATTTCGTTTTGCTGGCGCGCCTGCTGCACTGGCTGATGGCGCTGATGATCATCGCCATGCTGTTTATCGGCGCGGGCATGGTCACTTCGGTGTCGTCTCGCCATGAATGGCTGATTCATTTGCACAAGCCGCTGGGCATCGCGATTCTGGCGCTGGTGATCGTGCGCCTGCTGGTGCGCTTCACCACCCGCCAACCGCCGCTGCCGGATGATCTGCCGGGCTGGCAGGTGCTGGCAGCCAAGGCTTCCCACGTCTTGTTGTATGCGTTGATGCTGGTGTTGCCGCTGCTCGGCTGGGCGATGATCAGTGCCTCGGGCGAGCCGGTGATGCTGACGGCGTCGCTGCATCTGCCGTCGATTGTGCCGGCTGACGCGCAACTGTTTGCGGTGCTGCGCAAGTCCCATGGCTATCTGGCGTATCTGCTGTTTCTGACGGTGCTGCTGCACCTGGCGGCGGCGCTGTTTCATGGCTGGGTGCGTCGTGACGAAGTGCTCGACAGCATGTTGCGCGGGCGTGATCGCGGCTGACGGGTTTAAAGCAAAAGATCGCAGGCCGGCTGCGATCTTTTGTCGTTACAGAGGAGGGGATCAGCGCAGGGTGTCGACCATGTCGGCGAGGGTGGTCAGCACATCCTTGCCCAATTGCTTGGAACGTTTGCCCGACCAGCCGGTGATCTTGTCCGGGTGGTCGTCGTGGTCCTTGAACGGCATCTCCAGGGTCAGCGACAGGCAATCGTACTTCTGCCCGACGCTGTTGCAGGCCAGGGTCATGTTGGCCTGTCCCGGTTCGTCGCGGGTGTAGCCGTAGGTGGTCTGGAAGTCTTTGGTGGTGTGCTTCAGATGGCTGCGGAAATGCTCTTCAAGCTTTTCGATGCGCGGTGTAAAGCCAGGATTGCCTTCACAGCCGGCGGTAAAGACGTGGGGGATTTCCTCGTCGCCGTGCACGTCGATAAACGCATCGACGCCATATTTTTCCATCTGCTGCTGGACGAAAAGCACTTCCGGACTGATGTCCTGGCTGGCGTTCTGCCAGGCCCGGTTCAAGTCCTGACCCATGGCATTGGTGCGCAGATGGCCATGGAAGGCGCCGTCCGGGTTCATGTTCGGCACCAGATACAGATCGGCGCTGGCCAGCAGTTTGTTCAATACCGGATCGTCCTGGCGCTCCAGACGCTCAATCACGCCTTCCATGAACCATTCAGCCATGTGCTCGCCCGGATGCTGCTGGGCAATGATCCAGATCTTGCGCTGGCCTTCGGCACCGGTGCCTTTGCGCAGCAGCTGAATGTCCCGGCCCTCGACACTTTTGCCGGTCGCCAGCAATTCGGTGCCAGCCTTGCTCAGCGCCTGCTCGATCAACCAGTCGTGGCGGCCGCGGCTGTAGGGCTCGAAGTAGGCGAACCAGGCGTGGGTCTGTTCGGCTTCGAGGCAGAAGCGCAGGCTGTCGCCTTCGAAGCTGGTGGGGATGCGGAACCAGTTGACGTGGTCGTAGGAGGCGACTGCCTGATAGCCGGTCCAGGCCTTGTTATAGGAGGACTGGCTGGCATTGACCAGACGAAACCAGTGTTCCTGATGCACATGCAGGCCACTGGCCTTGAAGTGGAACCACTGAAAATGAGCGCTGCGGGTGTCCGGGCGGATGGCCAGAACCGGATTGAGCGGGTTGCTGATGTCGATGACTTGGATATTGCCGCTGTCGAAATTGGCGCTGATGTCGAACGAAGATTTGGCCACGGTCATAATCGCTTCCAGAGCAGGATTTTTATGACCGGTACTTTACACGCAGGCAGGGCTGAAACCGAGGGGAATTGCGGGTGGAGCGGGGGGCGTCTTCCGTGACGCGCCAGCAGCTTAGAGGCTATGCGATTGATTCTCAAGTGCTGATTGCCATTAGTTTTGCCCAATGTGGCCGGGCTCGGCTTGCCAATCAATATTCTTTTGATATTATCCGCGCCATCGAATTTGCAGCACCTAAAGACTTCATTAGCCTGAAGACACAAGCCCGAAAAACGGGCAAAAAAAGACCCGGCAAAAAGCCGGGTCAAAAACCGTGATTAGCCTGATGAGGAGATAGTCCAGAAGACCGACCTAAGGTCTCTGGTCCATCGACTGATCTCGCGACCAGCTGCTTGCAATAATAATCATTATCATTTGCAAGTCAAATGTTTTTATCTGCGCGATGGGAAAATTCTTTCCTGTCCGCCCGGACCTTGTCCGCCGTGACTTCGTCGTTGTCGATCGAATGGTCGACCATCGCCCGCGCCATATCCACCATGTGCACCACCGAAAAGGCCAGATCGCGACTGGTGCCTTGCAGGTTTTCTGCGGCCTTGAACGCGGTGGCGGCTGCACATCGCAACAGATCCGAGGCATGCACCAGCGCTTCCTCGCCGCTGAGATGGCCTTTGACATTGAAAAAACGTTCGTCCGTCTCGGGTTCTGAAACAGCCGGTTTCAAGTAGTAGTCCAGCGCGCGCTGTGCGGCGGCATTGCCTTGAGGGGAGGTGAAGCTGGTGTCGATTTGCAAATCGGGCAGGTCTTTGCTGCTGATGTTCATCATGAAACGTCACTCCATGTTCGATTGAAAGTCCGTTTCCTTAGGATAGTACCGCCTGTATTTGTGACGAGAATTTAAATACTACAATATGTGTTTTGCCGGTCGAAGACGTCCGCGTAAGGTGCGGCACATGGATAAATGGATTGAGTTGGTCAAGGCCAAGATGAGTGAACTCAAAGTCACTCAAACAGAGCTCGGAGAGCGCGTCGGCATGTCCCAGGGCGGGATCGGTCATTGGCTGAACAAGCGTCGCGAACCCGGTGTTACCGAAATGAACCGCGTGCTCAAGGCGCTGGGAATGGACTTCCTCGAAGTCGTTCTGGTGATCCGCGAACCGCAGCCGACGCCGGAAGACGAGATGCCGCTGGCGCAGAAGTACAACCCGTACTTCCGTTATCCGGTCTGCGATTGGCGTGCACCGTGCGAAGTGCGTGACACTGCGGCGAGCTATCCCGGAGCATCAGCGAAGCAGCGCTTCGAACTGACGGATTACCACGCTCGCGGCGGTGCGGCGTTCTGGCTGACGGTGACGGGGGATTCGATGACCGCGCCGAGCGGCCAGAGCGTTGCCGAGGGCATGCTGATTCTGGTTGACCCAGAGTTGGAGGCAGTGCCTGGCAAACTGGTGATCGCCCAGTGGCCGGACAGCGAAGAAGCGATTTTCCGCAAACTCGACGAGCAGGCCGGCCAGCGTTACCTGGTGCCGCTCAATCCAACCTGGCCGAAAACCCTGCTGACCGATGAATGCCGGATTATCGGCGTGGTGGTTCAGGCAACGGCGCGTTATTGAACGGATCGATCCTCGCTCAAGGCCAGGATCGATCCTTTTATTTCATCGCTCTTCCAGTTCAACCAAAGCGCTGCCTTCGCTGACCATATCGCCTTCCTGGCAATACAGCGCTTTGATCACACCGGCGTGCGGCGCGCGGATGCTGTGTTCCATCTTCATGGCTTCAAGCACCACCAGTTGCGCCCCGGCCTCAACCGACTGTCCCGTTTCGACCAGCACGCGCACGATGCTGCCGTTCATTGGCGCGGTCAGACCGCCCTGATGGTTGTGGCTGGCTTCGACGGCACTGATCGGATCGAACGCTTCGATGCGCCGCAACTCGCCGTCCCATTCCAGATACAACGCGCCGCCCTGACGAATCGCCCGCAATGTGCGGCGCACGCCGTCATGCTCGACGATTAATGCTTCGCCAAGCAGTTTTGCATGGGCCGCAGTTCTCAAGGTCAACGCGCGATCCTGTCCCTCGCAACTCAAATGCAAGGTGATTTGCGCCGGCAAACCTGCTCGCAAACCACTGCCGCAAGACCAGGGCGAGGCGGGATCATCCGCCCGAGCACGCTGCGGCAGACTCTGCGCAAACGCCTGCGCCGCCGCCTGCCAGAACTCATCGCTCAACGTGCCTGGTGCGGGCAGCAATTGCTCCTGATAGTGCGGAATAAACCCGGTATCCAGCTCTGCCGCCGCAAACGCCGGATGCGCGATGATCCGGCGCAGGAAATTGATGTTGGTCTTCAGCCCGCCAATCGCAAACTCGTCGAGCATGCTCAACAGACGCAAGCGTGCCTGCTCGCGATCTTCACCCCAGGCAATCAGCTTGCCGAGCATCGGATCGTAGAAGGGCGATATCGCGTCACCTTCCTCAACGCCGCTGTCTACCCGCCGCCCCGGTCCCTGTGCCGATTCGCGGTACAGATCCAGACGCCCGGTGGCCGGCAAAAAATCATTCGCCGGATCTTCGGCATACAAACGCACTTCGATCGCGTGA
>NZ_WBRZ01000277.1:0-6965 GCF_008923895.1 Pseudomonas sp. GXM4 | reverse complement strand
AGGCGCTGATTCTGGTGCCGATGCAGCCCCGTCCCGGTCCACCAGAAAAGCCCCTTCAGAGCAATCGCCAGACACGCTTTCTTGTTCACCATCTCAGGCATGCCAACGTAAAACTCAGGGACTAGCGTCTTATCTATATAGGCGCCGCCTAATATCGGCACTTGCTTCATGCTCGCCAGCTTGCTCTGGCAAGCTTTCTCGTTTGTCTGGTGAATAGCCGCCGACTCGGCAGATTGTTCTTTGCGAATATAAAATTCCGCTACGCAATAGCAGAGATAAAAGAACACCCCATACGTCAATAACCTTTTAACCCACTTGATCGCCTGCTTACGCGACTTCCTGGGCATTTCAAACCTCCCGGCCAAACTGCGGAACGGTTGGTATGTCGTTATGCCCGGATATCGCGCTTGCAAAAACCTCAAAATATTGGCTCACGCCCGATTCCACACTGAACCGACCTGCCGTCAACTTCGCGGCGCTGGCAAGTCCATCGTACTCACCTGCCGACTTCAAAACCTTGCTTACACTTCTGGCAACTCCTTGATGGTCGAAGAAATCCACCAACATGCCATTGGCCCCATCGACGATGACTTCCCTTACCGGAGCCGTGTCCGACGCAACGACCACACAACCAGACGCCATCGCTTCCAGTAACGACCAGGACAAGACAAACGGATACGTCAGATAAACATGGACTTTCGAACACTGCAGAACCGCTCGGTAGGTCTGGTAAGGGAGTTTCCCTGTGAAGTGCATTCTGGAGTGATCGAAACTGACCTCCGCCTCCATCCTGCTGCGCCAATCCGGGTACCCGACCGGCTTACTCCCATAACTGACACCGTCACCGCCAACCACGATGATCTGCACATCTGGGCACTCGGCCTGAATAAGCGGGATCGCTCGCATGAAACTGTGAAAGCCGCGATAAGGCTCAAGGTTTCTGGCGACATAGGTAACGATCGGCTGTCCGGCTTTGAGCTCGATTCCATTGGGCAATCTGACTGCCCCGACTTTCGCCAGGTCAGAACTTTGAATCACACCTTCGTGAATGACCCGAATCGCCGACCGGTAAGCGGCCGGAAACAGGCTGCGCTGCCACTGGGTAGGCGCGATTGCGATATCACAGTGTTCAAGATTCAACAGATGCAGCGAGTTGAGCACGCGCAGCCGTGACGACTCCCTTGCGGCTCGCCGGAATTCGGGGTCGAACCCGCAATCGGCGCCCTGCGCTCGATAGTAATACTCGCAATAGTGAATCAGCGGCGTATCGGCATAGACGTCCTTGGCAAACAGCGTCTCTCCCCATCCGGGATGAGCAAGAATCACGTCTGGCTGATAGCCCGAACGTTTCAGCCTGCCCAGGATTTCAAAAACCTTCTGCCCGTCGATCACCGCTTGTTCGTAGCGGATCAGATACGGGTGAATATTGCCGGGCGCTCGGCTGGTCGCTCGATATCGATGGATTTCCACACCGGCGACGCCCGGTGCAGTGTCCCGACCTATCGCCACAACCTCATCACCGCGCTCCAGCGCCGCCAGCACCACATGACGGAACTGACCCGGAAAATTTTGATGAATAACCAGAAGCTTCATAGCGCTGAACGTCCATTTTTCGCCGCTATCGAGCTGAGGATTGCTCGCCTCGTTCGGCGTCCACGAACGCTAACAAACACCACGAAATGAAACTGTAGGACGCTTCCGGGAATCTCCTAGGAGATGGCCAACGGAACAACTTTTCGCCGGGCAAAAAAAAGCGGCGCTTGATGCGCCGCTTGTTCATTGCAGAGATTTACCAGCGGTTGCCACGGCCGTTGTAGTCACGCCGACCGCTGTGGCGATCATAGTTGCCGCGACCGCGGTGGTCATTGTCCCAACCGCCGCGACGGTGGCCGTCCCAGCGTCCGCGATCATTGCCGTGCCAGCGACGGCTTTCGTAGTAACGCGGGGCCGGTTGGTAGTGCCGCGGCGCCTGGTAATAACGTGGTTGCTGGTAGTAACGCGGCGCTGGCTGGTAGTAACGCGGCGCTGGCTGGTAGTAGCGCGGCTGAGTGTAATAAGTGCCGCCGCTGCGGTAATAGGAGCCGCCACCGCTGTAATAGGCCGGTGCGGGTGATGTGTAGACCTCTGACCTGTAGTAGCTGTCTCCATAGGAATAAGGAACGCATCCGCCAAGGGAAAAAAGCATCACGGCAAGCAGTACGATTCGGCGATACATGGCGGCCTCCTGGACCGCGGGTTGGCCACACCAGCGACGCTGGCAGGCGACCGTCAGCAATTGCGTGACTGTCGAAGAATCAGACAGCGGTTTCGGAATCTGGTGCGTTTCTGCAACAAGTTGAAACAAGTGATCATGAAATCTTGTTAATCCGCAAATCAACCCCCCGTGAACCCTGAACACGCTGCATGACGGTGCAACCACGCACCACCACGATGCGCTATCGATCGCCCCGCTCACCTCGGCAATCCAGCAGATCCCCGCCGCAGAGGCCTCGGCCGGACTTGGCACGCCTCTCGCTTTAGCAAACCCGTGCAGGAGTCATCACAGGTTCGCGGCACCACAATTTGCAATGGCTGACTAGGGTTCCGGCTCGCAATCGCGAGTGGCTGGTCCGAGAGTTGGCGACCTCCAGTTGAGGTTACACGGCGGGACAAAAGCCCGGGAGACAAGCCACCGTTCGCGGTGCCGCGTTGCCTTCCTGTCCGCCCTCGATCAACTGGAGAATCCGCAATGATCCGACTACGTTTCCCCGCCCTGCTCGCCGCCGCTTTCGCCGCGCTCATCAGCACGCAATCTTCCGCCGCCCAGAAAGACCACTTCAGCGTGTGCTGGACGATCTACGCCGGCTGGATGCCATGGGAATACGCCGGCAGCCAGGGCATCGTCGACAAATGGGCGAAGAAATACGGGATCAAGATCGACGTCGTGCAGCTCAACGACTACGTCGAATCAATCAACCAGTACACCGCCGGCCAGTTCGACGGCTGCACCATGACCAACATGGATGCGCTGACCATTCCCGCTGCCGGCGGCGTTGACAGCACCGCGTTGATCGTCAGCGATTTCTCCAATGGCAACGACGGCATCGTGCTCAAGGGTGAAGGCAAGAAAGTCGCTGATCTGAAAGGCATGGACGTCAATCTGGTCGAGCTGTCGGTCTCCCATTACCTGCTGGCCCGCGCGCTGGACTCGGTGGACCTGACCGAGAAAGACCTGAAGGTGGTCAACACCTCCGACGCCGACATTGCCGCCGCATTCAACACCGCCGACGTCAACGCCGTGACCACCTGGAACCCGATGCTCTCGGATATCAAAGCCAAACCCGGCGTCACCGAAGTGTTCAATTCCAGCCAGATTCCCGGCGAGATCATGGACATGATGGTGGTCAACAGCGCCACCCTCAAAGACAACCCTGCGCTCGGTAAAGCGCTGACCGGCGCGTGGTTCGAAGTGGTCGCTTTGATGAACGCAAAAAATGCTGCGAGCAAAGCTGCGCTGGAACACATGGCCAAGGCCTCGGGTACTGATCTCGCCGGCTTCCAGGCGCAACTGGACACCACAAAACTGTTCGCCACGCCGAGCGAAGCGCTGAATTTCGCCACCAGCAAACAACTGCCGGACACCATGCGCAAGGTCGCCGAGTTCTCCTTCGAGCACGGCCTGCTCGGCGAAGGCGCGAAAGACCCGAGCGCGGTCGGCATGTCTTTCGCCAACGGCGTGACCAGCGGCGACACCGCCAATCTCAAGCTGCGTTTCGATCCGACCTACGTGCAGATGGCCGCCGACGCCAAGCTGTAAGCCACGGAGGATTTGGCCATGCGCCTGATCAATCGCCACCCCGATCGCCCGAGTCGCCTGTTGCTGGTGATCCTGCCGTTCGCGCTGGTGCTGTTCGCCTACTTCACAGGCTCGGCTGAGCGCCTGGCGGACAACCCCAACGACAAACTGCTGCCCAGCGCCGTGCAGATGAGCGACGCGGTAAAACGCCTGGCCTTCAACGCCGACAGCCGCACCGGTGAATACCTGCTGTGGCAAGACACTGCGGCGAGTCTGCGCCGTTTGGCCATCGGCCTCGGCATCGCGGCGCTGGCGGGTCTTTGCCTCGGTATTGCGGCGGGCACCCTGCCGCTGTTCGGCGCGCCGTTGTCGCCGTTGCTGACGGTGCTGTCGATGGTGCCGCCGCTGGCGATCCTGCCGATTCTGTTCATCGTCTTCGGGCTGGGCGAGTTGTCGAAAGTCATGCTGATCGTCATCGGCATCACCCCGGCGCTGGCCCGGGATCTGGAACAGCGTGCCCGCGACATTCCGGTCGAACTGTTGATCAAGGCGCAGACCCTGGGCGCCTCGACCTGGACGCTGATGCTGCGCGTGGTCTTGCCGCAGCTGTTGCCGCGCTTGCTGATCTCGCTGCGCTTGATGCTCGGTTCGGCGTGGCTGTTCCTGATTGCTGCCGAAGCGATCGCTTCCACCGATGGCCTCGGCTACCGGATCTTTCTGGTGCGGCGCTACCTCGCCATGGACGTGATCCTGCCCTACGTGGTGTGGATCACCCTGCTCGCCTGGCTGATGGACTGGGGCCTGAAACAGCTGACCCAGCGCGTTTTCCCTTGGTATGAGGGAGCGGCGAAATGAGCTTCATCACAGTAAAAAACGTCTGGCAGCAGTACGCCGATCAAGTGGTGCTGGAAGGCTTGAACCTGAGCGTCAACGAGGGCGAGTTCTGCACCTTGGTCGGCGCCTCCGGTTGCGGCAAATCGACCTTCCTGCGCCTGCTGCTCGGCCAGGAAAGCGCCAGTCGCGGGGAGATTCTGCTCGACGGCCAGCCCTTGGCCAGCGAGCCGGATGCCAGCCGTGGCGTGGTCTTTCAGCGCTACTCGGTGTTCCCGCATCTGAGCGTGCTCGACAACGTCGCCCTCGGTCTCGAATTGCCGCGCGCGCCCTTGCTCGGCCGGCTGTTCGGCAACGCCAAGCGCGAGGCGCGCGAGCAGGCTGCAGCCCTGCTGACAAAAGTCGGCCTCGGCCATGCGCTGGACAAGTACCCGGCACAGCTGTCCGGCGGCATGCAGCAACGCTTGGCCATCGCTCAGGCGCTGATCATGAAGCCGCGCGTGTTGTTGCTCGACGAGCCGTTCGGCGCGCTCGATCCGGGCATTCGCAAAGACATGCACGCGCTGCTGCTGGAGCTGTGGCGCGAGACGCAACTGACGGTGTTCATGGTCACCCACGACCTGTCGGAAGGCTTCAGCCTGGGCACGCGCCTGCTGGTGTTCGACAAGGTGCGCCTCGACCCGCACGCCCCCGGCGCCTATGGCGCACGCATCACCTACGACATCCCGTTGAACAGCGACCGCCGCGCCCAGCGCGCCGCCGTCGAGGCCCTGCCGCTGCCGCTGGCGGGCACCCTTCGCACTGCTTGAGAGGACTGCTGCAATGACTGATTCAATCCAACTCTTCCCACCCTTCGCTGAAGAACTGCTGCCGGGCGGCGGCCACCGTTCGTTCGTGCTCAAGCGCGGCCAATTGCTGCGCCTGACCGACCTGCGCGGCGGCGCCAATGCCAGCCTGACCTTGCTTAATGCCAATGAAAAAACCGAGCGGCTGAACCTGCCCGACAGCCTCAAATGCCAACACACCGCCAAGCTCACCGCCGGCCACTGCCTGTACTCGGACATGGGCCGCGTACTCGCCGCGATCACCGGCGACACCTGCGGTTGGAGCGACAGCCTCGGCGGTGTGCTTTGCGCACAGGAAGTCGCCGAAAAGTACGGCCAGGGCCGCTACCAGGAACTGCGCAACGGCTTCTTTCGCAACGGCACCGACAACCTGCTGGTGGAACTCGGCAAGTGGGGCCTGGGCCTGTCCGACCTGCTGATGACCCTGAATCTGTTCAGCCGCGTGAACGTCGATGAGGCCGGGCGTTTCCACTTCGTCGAGGGCAATTCGAAGGCAGGTGACTACATCGAGTTGTACGCGCCGATGGACACCCTGGTGGTGCTCACCGCCCTGCAACATCCGATGGACCCGTCACCCGAATACGCCCCGAAACCCTTGAAGCTGAGCTGGATGAACGCCGACGCCAGCGTCGCCGAACACTGCCGCACTTCGCGCCCGGAAAACGAGCGCGGCTTTATCAACACCGACCGTTTGTTCGCCTGAGGATCGCTGCCATGTCACTCGCAATTGCCACTTCGCACAAGCAAGCCGACAGCGCGATCTACCGCGCCACCATTCCCGCCGGCGAGCCCTGGCTGATGGAAGTCAAGGCCGGGCAGACCCTGCGCATCCTCGATCTGGAAGGCAATCAGGCCGTCGACACTTTGTTTTACAGCCTCGCCAACCCGAAGGAACGCTACGACGTGCAACGCACCTTGCGTAGGCAGAACAGCGTCTACCTGAGCACCGGCAGCGTGCTGTATTCCAACCTCGGCCAGCCGATGCTGACCATCGTTGCCGACACTTGCGGGCGCCACGACACCCTCGGCGGCGCCTGCGCGCAAGAGAGCAACACCGTGCGCTACGCCCTGGAAAAACGCTACATGCACAGCTGCCGCGATAACTACCTGCGCGCCTGCGCCCACGACGGCCGATTGAGCAAAGGTGACATCGGGCCGAACATCAATTTCTTCATGAACGTGCCAGTGACGGCGGATGGCGGGCTGACTTTCGAGGACGGTATTTCGGCGCCGGGCAAGTATGTCGACTTGCGCGCCGAGATGGACGTGATCGTGCTGATTTCCAACTGCCCGCAGTTGAACAACCCGTGCAATGCCTACAACCCGACCCCGGCGGAGTTGCTGGTATGGAACTGACCCTGAGCCGTTTACGCCGTTGGCTTTTTGCCCTGTGCCAGGCGCGTTCCGGGCAGTGCCTGAAACCTTCAAGGCACTGATAGTCCTGTGGGAGCTGGCTTGCCAGCGATTGCGGTGTTTCAGTCACCAACAATGTTGGATGTGCCGACCTCATCGCT
>NZ_WBRZ01000276.1:0-7076 GCF_008923895.1 Pseudomonas sp. GXM4 | reverse complement strand
AAAAATGAAATTCGGTCTGGACAGAAATTTTCGGCACGACCAAGGCTCCCTGTGGGAGCGAGCCTGCTCGCGAAGGCGTCAGTTCAGTCGACGCGTTGCCCTCAGATCACCTCCCAACCACCCCCCAACGCTTTGTACAAGGCAATGCTCGCCTGCAATCGCGACAGGCGCAGTTGTACGTTCATGTCCTGCGCGGCATACAGCGTGCGCTGGGTTTGCAGGACGGTGAGCAGGTCTTCGGCGCCGGCCTGGTAGCGACTCTGGGCGATGTCGAAGGCGGTTTGTGCCTGGTTCAGTTCTTCGCTTTGCCATTGCTGTTGTTCGTCGAGGCCGCGAATGCTGCTGAGGGCTTTTTCGACGTCGGCGAAGCCGTTGATGATTGCTCCGCGATAGGTCTCCAGCAGTTCATCCTGCCGCGCCTTGGCCTTGTCGCGTTCGGCGCTGAGGCGGCCGTTGTTGAAGATCGGCGCGGTCAGCCCCGAGGACAGGTTGTAGAACGTCGTGCGCAGCAAATCGGCGGCCAGATCGGCGCCGCTGCCGAGGCTGGCGGTCAGGGTGATTTTCGGCAGCATCGCGGCGCGGGCGACGGTGACATCAGCCTGGGCTGCGGCGAGCTTGGCCTCGGCGCTGGCAATGTCTGGACGCCGACTCAGCAAGTCGCTCGGCACGCCGCTGGCGATGTCCGGCCAGTGCAGTTGGGCGAAGGATTGCGTGGGCAACGGCAACGCTTGCACCGGTTGACCGAGCAGGGCGGCGAGGCTGATCAGTGCTTCGCGGGCCTGTTGTTGCACCAGCGGCAGGCGACGCTGTTGTTCGGCCACCAGGCTTTTCTGCTGGGCCAGTTCCAGCGCGGTGGCGCTGCCGGCGTCGAAACGGGTCTGCACCAGCTGCAGCACATTCTGCGCATTTTTCAGATTGAGTTCGGCAATGCGCGCCTGCTCACGCAAGGCCAGGGCCTGGGTGTAACTGTTGGCGACGCCGCTGAGCAAGGTCAGCTCGACGGTGGCGCGATCGAATTCGCTGGCCTGCACGCCGAACACCGCACTGTCGCGGGCGGCACGCTTGCCGCCCCAGAAATCGATTTCGTAACTGGCGCTGAGCTCGGCATCGTAATAGTCCAGCGAGCGATTCTCGGGACTGACATCCAATTGGCTGTAGCCCTTGCCGTGGATCAGTTTCTGCCGATTGGCATTCAGCCCGGCCTTGAGTTCCGGCAGCAGCGGGGCGCCGGCAATGGTTGCGCTGGCCTCGGCCTGTCTGACTCGCGCCACGGCGGCGGCGAGGTCGTAGCTGCCCAGCCGCGCCTGTTCCACCAGCCGCTCCAGCTCGGGGCTGCCGAATTGCGTCCACCATTGCCGATTGCTCTGCAGCGCGCCGGGGGTGTCGGCGGACTGCCACGCGCTCGGTGGCTGCACGCCGCTGTCGAGGCGCGGCGCCGGGCCGCTGCAGGCCGCCAGCAACAGGCTGGCGGCAAGGAACGTCAGTCGCACTTTCATAGGTCGATCATTCACTGGTAAGGGCCGTGACCGGGTCAAGCCGGGCAGCTTTGCGGGCCGGCATGAAGCCGAAAATGACGCCGGTGACCAGCGCACAGGCAAACGCACCGATCACCGCGAGCCCTTGAAAGGCGATCGCCACGCCGCTGAGCAACAACACGCCGCCGACCAGCAGCGCCAGGCCGATTCCGGCGATTCCGCCGACCACCGAGAGCATCAGCGCTTCGGTGAGAAACTGACGGAGGATGTCGCGCTGACGGGCGCCGGTGGCCATGCGAATACCGATCTCGCGGGTACGTTCGCGTACGGTCATGAGCATGATGTTCATCACGCCGATACCGCCGACCAGCAGGGAAATCGCCGCAATCGCCCCCAGCATCAGCGACAGCGTGCCTTGCGTGCGCGCTTCGGCCTGGATCATCGCGGCATTGTTGGTCAGTTCGAAATCCTTCTTGCCGTGGTGCCGACGCAACATCGCCTGTTCGATGGCCTGCTCGGCGTCCTTGACCTTGCGCGCATCCTTGGCCGCGATCACCACGTATTGCGGATTGCGGCTGCCGAACAGGCGCGTGCTCGCCGCCGAATACGGCACGGCGATGCGGTTGTCGCTATCGGAGTCGCCGGAGCTGGCGCCTTTTTCCGCAAGCACGCCAAGGATCTGGAACGGCACGTTTTCGATGAGGATGTATTGGCCGATGGGGTCGGCGACATCCTTGAGCAACTTGTCGCGGACCTTGGTGCCGATCACCGCGACAGCGGCGGCGCTGTCCTCGTCGGCCTGGGTGAAGTAGCTGCCCTGGATCACCGGCCAGTTGAAAATCTGCGGAAAGTTGGTGTCATTGCCGCCGACGTAGCTGCTGTGATCGGCGTTGCCAAAGCGCACCCCGGCGGTCGAGCCGTTGACCGGCATGATCCGTTCCACCTGGGGCAGGGCGGACAGTTCGGCGACGTCGTCGAGGGTGATGATGCCCTCCGGCGTACGCGGGTTCGGCGCCGAACCGCTGAGGTAAATGATGTTGGAGCCGAACGCACCCATTTGCGCCATGACCTGCCGCTTGCTGCCTTCGCCGACGGCGAGCATGACCACCACCGAGGCCACGCCAATGACGATGCCCAGCAGGGTCAGCGCCGTGCGAAAGCGGTTGATCCACATCACTCGCCACGCCGCTTGTACAGCGTCGACCAGTTCACCTTTCCAGGCGCCGGTCTGGTTGCTGCCGTTGCTCAGGCGCTGGCGCAGGTCAACCGCTTGCAACGCGCCGGGATTGGCCACAGGCGGCGCGCAGGCGTGCTCGGCGCTGTCGCTGATGATCAGGCCGTCGCGGATTTCGATGATGCGTTTGGCCCGTTGCGCCACTTCGCGGTCGTGGGTGATGAGGATCACCACATGACCCTGATCGGCGAGTTCGTCGAGCAGGGTCATCACTTCAGCGCCGCTGTGGCTGTCGAGGGCACCGGTCGGCTCGTCGGCGAGGATGATATGGCCGCCGTTCATCAGCGCACGGGCAATCGACACCCGCTGTTGCTGGCCGCCGGAAAGCTGATGCGGACGATTGCCAGTGCGAGTGCCGAGGCCGAGACGTTCCAGCAGTGCGTGAGCTCGGGCATGCCGCTCGGCGGCCGGGGTGCCGGCATAGATCGCTGGCATCTCGACGTTTTCCTGGGCCGAGCCGGACGGGATCAGGTGATAGCCCTGAAAGACAAACCCGAAGGCTTCGCGGCGCAGCCAGGCCAGTTCATCGCTGTCCAGCTGCGCGACATTTTCCCCGGCGAACAAATACTCGCCGCTGGTGGGACGGTCGAGGCAACCGAGGATATTCATCAGCGTCGATTTGCCCGAACCGGAGGCGCCGACGATGGCAACGAACTCGCCGGCGTGGATCGACAGATCGATCCCGCGCAGCACTTCCACCCGCGGGCTGTCATCACCGCCATAGGCTTTGCGGATCTGCCGCAGGTCGATCAGGGGCGTGTGCATTCAGCCTCCATGACCAGTGGCCGGCGCGCTGAGAACATGCTCGCCCTCGGCCAGACCTTCCAGCACTTGGGTGCGCAGGCGATCGCTGATGCCGGTGCGTACTTCGCGCGCCTGAATATCACCGTTGGCAGCGACGATCTGCGCTCGCTGCCACTGCGGACGCGAGCCCGGTTGCAGGGCGGCAGTCGGCACGGTCAGGGTGTCTTGCGCCTGTTGGGCGACGAAGAACACCTGGGCGGTCATGTCGGTCATCAGGCTGTGATCGGCGTTGTCGACGTCGAGCAGCACGGTATAAAGAACCACGCGTTCGCTGCCGCTGCGGCCGCTGGTAGGACTGCCGCCCTGATTCTGTTCAAGCGGACGTGGTGGCACCGGCAGGATCTGCCGCACGCTGCTGCTCCAGCGCCGAGTGCCGCCGCTGAGGGTGGTGAAGTAGGCGGTCATGCCGGGTTTGACGTGGCCGATGTCGGCCTCTGAAACCTCGGCCCACACGGTCATCGGCGACAGCCGGGCGATGCGCAGGATCAGCGGGGTCTGTTGTTGCGCGTTGAGGGTCTGGCCTTCGCGCGCACCGACGGCGACCACGGTGCCGCTCATCGGCGCATAGATGCGCGTGTAACCGAGTTCCGCCTCGTCGCTGCGCAGGCTGGCCTGGGCCTGACGGATCTGCGCCTGGAACATGTCGATGCGCGCCTGGGTTGCGCGAACCTCGGCGCGCGCGGTCTGCACGTCTTCTTCGCGGGTGGCGCCACCGGCGGCGAGTTTCTGCTGGCGCTGGTATTTCTGCTGCGCCAGATCGTGCTGGGCACGTTGCTCCTGCAGCTGCGCCTTGAGGTTCTCGATGGAAAAGCGCCCGGCATCGAGCTTGGCTTTCTGTGTCGACGGGTCGATTTCCACCAGCAACTGGCCTTCCTTGACCGTATCGCCGGCCTCGACGTGAATCTTCTGAATCTGCCCCGAAGCCTGTGCGCCGACATCGACATAGCGGCGCGGCTGCAAGGTGCCGAGCGCTGTCACGCTGTTTTCGATATCGCCGCGGCTGACCTGCACAGTGGCAACGGCGTCGCGACCGGGTGGCAAGACTTGCCAGGCAGCGACGGCGATCACGGGAATCAGACAGAGGGCGGCAAACAGCGCGCGACGGGCGGGGCGGGGACGATTCATGCAGGGTTCCGGCCAGTGGTTGCGGCCCGTCGCAAGGCACGACAGACACAGGGGCTGTCCTGTAAACGAGGCATGGGCGACGGAATTTAGCCGCAGACACATCGAGTTACCGCAGCCGGGCCACGACTATTTGTCCGGGATATGGAATCAACTCTTTAAATCTATATGAGAATTACTATAAATTACGCACCTCACGTTGCCACTATCTTGCTACTGCGTGATTTGCAGGTCTGATCAGTGCGCTCAAGGACAGAAACGGCATCGATGCGGTCGGGAGTCATGTTGGAAAACTACTATCGTGAGCTGGTGTGTTTCCTCAACGCCAGACTGGGCAACCGTCAGGTCGCCGAGGATGTGGTGCATGACGCCTATGTACGCGTGCTGGAGCGCTCCAGCGAGGTGCCGATCGAACAACCCCGGGCCTTCCTTTATCGCACCGCGTTGAACCTGGTTATCGACGATCACCGCCGCAACGCGCTGCGCCAGGTCGAATCGCTGGACGTGCTTGATAACGAAGAGCGCTATTTCACTCCCTCGCCTCACGGCACCCTTGATCACGGACAGCGCCTGGAAATGCTTCAGCGCGCACTGGCCGAGCTGCCGCCGCTGTGCCGCGACAGTTTTCTGCTGCGCAAGATCGAAGGAATGTCCCATCCGGAAATCGCCCAGACCCTCGGCATCTCCCGGGCGCTGGTGGAAAAACACATCGTCAACGCCATGAAACATTGCCGCTTGCGCATCCAGCAATGGGATGGCCAGTGAGCCGCGCCGGTTAAATTTCCTTTCATCGTCCTCGTTCCTACTCAACAGACGACCTGCTGACCTGATTCAGGCCGGTCAGGCCACCCAGGCTTTATTTCCCCGCGTTGAGGGGTTCATCCAGAGGACACTGGAAATGACACAGGCAATTGCATCGCCCATCGTTCACGACCTGATCGGCGTCGGTTTCGGCCCTTCGAACCTGGCACTGGCCATCGCTCTGCAGGAGCGCGGCCGGATCCAGGGCGAACTGGATGTGCTGTTCCTCGACAAGCAGGCCACTTACAGCTGGCACGGCAACACCTTGTCGACGCAGAGCGAGTTGCAGATTTCCTTCCTCAAGGACCTGGTGACCCTGCGCAATCCGACCAGCCCTTACTCGTTCGTCAACTACCTCAAGCACCACGGGCGTCTGGTCGATTTCATCAACCTCGGCACCTTTTATCCATGCCGCATGGAGTACAACGACTACCTGCGCTGGGTGGCCGGGCAGTTCACCGCGCAGAGCCGTTATGGCGAAGAAGTGCAATTCATCGAACCGGTATTGCACAACCAGCAGGTCGAAGCCTTGCGGGTGATTTCCCGGGGCAGCGACGGCCAGCAATTCGTGCGTACCACGCGTTCGGTGGTGGTCAGCGCTGGCGGCACACCGCGCATTCCGGAGGCGTTCAAAGCACTGAAGGGCGATCACCGGGTATTCCACCATTCGCAATACCTGTCGCAAATGGCCAGGCAGCCGTGCGTGAACAACCAACCGATGAGCATCGCCATCATCGGCGGCGGGCAGAGCGCGGCGGAAGCCTTTATCGACCTGAATGATTCATTCCCGTCGGTGCAGGTCGACATGATCCTGCGTGGTTCGGCGTTGAAACCTGCGGATGACAGCCCGTTCGTCAACGAAGTGTTCTCGCCGGAGTTCACCGATCTGGTGTTCCAGCAGAACAGCGTCGAGCGCGAGCGTCTGGTCAACGAGTACCACAACACCAACTATTCGGTGGTCGACATCGACCTGATCGAACGCATCTACGGCATCTTCTACCGGCAGAAGGTTTCCGGGATTGCCCGCCATGCGTTCCGCACCCTGACCACCGTCGAGAGCGCCACTGCGACGGCAAATGGCATCGAACTGGCCGTGCGCAACAACGCCACCGGCGAAGTCACGGTGCGAATCTATGACGCCGTGGTGCTGGCCACCGGTTACGAGCGGCAGATGCACCGCAAGTTGCTCGCGCCGCTGGAGGAATACCTCGGTGAGTTCGAGGTCGATCGCAACTACAAACTGATCACCGACGAGCGCTGCAAGGCCGGTATTTATATGCAGGGCTTCTGCCAGGCCAGCCATGGCCTGAGCGATACGCTGCTGTCGGTGCTGCCGATTCGCGCCGATGAAATCGCTGGCTCGCTGTACGAGCATGGCAAACAGCGCGGGCACAGCCGCTCGGTGGCGGAGTTGCTGTTGGCGACTGCCAGCTGAAGTATGCGGCGCCTGTCACACCGCTTTCGCGAGCAGGCTCGCTCCCACAATGGTTCTGTGAACGCAGGGCAAAATGTGGGAGCGAGCCTGCTAGCGAAGGGGCCATGGAAAGCCCCACATATGATCGTTCCCACGCTCTGCGTGGGAATGCCGCCCGGGACGCTCCGCGCCCCTTTCAGAAGCCGAACGAGGGGCGTCCGATGAG
>NZ_WBRZ01000275.1:0-7099 GCF_008923895.1 Pseudomonas sp. GXM4 | reverse complement strand
GAATGACCCACCGCTTTCGCGAGCAGGCTCGCTCCCACAGTTCAATCAGCTTTCGGCTACGGTCCTGCGCTCGCGGGTGACCAGCAAGCGCTCCGAAGTCTCAAGCTGCATGCACCGCTCCAGGAACAGGTACATGTAGTCGTAGCTCTTGCAGATCGCCTGCCGCAGCTCGGCCTGCAAGGCCTTGCTCGGGTTCATGCCGGCCAGGGTGCAGATGATTTCCAGCGCTTCCCACGGATGGGCGTCGTCGTACTGGGCGTGCATCTTCAACCACTTCATCGCCCGTTTGCGATCTTCTTCCGGGAACGCCGCGGCGTAGACCCCGGTCGAGCAGACCACCGCTGACCACTCCCCGGTCGCGCCCTCGATCGCATAGTTGGTCGCGGCAATCGCTACGATCAGCGAATCCGCTGAGCTGGTGTGCCAGCACCAGTGACTCAGAGCGTGCAGCTCCGGCGGCACTTGCTGGGCCTGGAGATCTTCGAGACTGACGCCATGGGCGCGACTCCAGTGCATCCAGTAGTCGGCATGGTTGAGTTCGACGCGAATGTTGCGCATCAGCCAGCGCCGCGCCATGTCCTCGCCGGGGTGGCGGGCGAAGCGGGTCTTGGTCAGGTTCTGCGCCATGTACAAGGCAAACTGCTCGACCACCGGCCAGCCGCCGATCAGGTACTGGCGCATGGTTTTCGCGCTGAGTCTGTTGTCGCGCATGCGCTGATAAAGTTCATGTTCGACAACCCGGTGCTTGCTCTCGCTGCAATCCTTGATGAGCTGTTGCGCCCAGGCAGGATAACTTGCAGCTTCCATGAGGGGTCCGGTTCGGTTGAATGTGTCGATCACTGTTCGGCTCCTTTTGAGTTGTGATGGCAAGGATCGGCGAGAGACTTCAACGGAACGTGCCAGGCGCTTTGAACAACAACGGCTGCGGTCTGGCAGGGCGACTTTGCAAACTGTCACAGGTAAATAACTGCGGGCGCTCGATGACATACCCCTGAGCGTAATCCACACCTATTTCAAGCAATGCCTGTTCGATCTGGTTAGTTTCAACAAACTCGGCAATTGTCTGCTTACCCATAACATGGCCAATGTGATTGATCACTTCGACCATTGCCCGATTAATCGGGTCGTCCAGCATATCCTTGACGAAACTCCCGTCGATCTTCAGGAAGTCTACAGGCAAATGTTTCAAGTAAGCGAATGAAGACATTCCGGCACAAAAGTCATCCAGAGAAAAGTGACAACCTAAGCCTTTGAGTTCATTGATAAAACGAATTGCACTGCCAAGATTAGCGATTGCACTGGTTTCAGTAATTTCAAAACAAATCATTTCAGGCGGTATAGCGTAGTTAACAAACTGTTCCCGCAGGAAGTGCAAAAACGCGTCATCTCCTATAGTAATGCCTGACAGATTAATCGCACACATTGCCAAAGGAAGTTCATGTTCCTGTTCAATACACAGGGCAATAACCTTGAAAACATTTTCAACTACCCAGCGATCTAACTGGGTCATCAAACCATATCGCTCCGCTGCCGGAATAAAGCTGTCAGGCAAAATCATCCGCCCGGATTCATCATGCAAGCGCAGGAGGATTTCGATGTGTCCGGCCTGGCCGGGTTGCGGCTTGAGCGGTACGATCTGCTGGGCATAAAGGCAGAAGCGGTTTTCTTCCAGCGCCATGTGCAGGCGCTGCACCCAGGCCATTTCACCGAAGCGCATCGACAGTTCGGAATCATCGGCATGGTAGACCTGCACGCGGTTGCGGCCTTTTTCCTTGGCCATGTAGCAGGCCATGTCCGCCGCGCGCAGGGAAGCTTCGAGGGTGGTCGGATTCTGCGCCACGTGCACCAGGCCGATACTGACGGTGGTCAGGAACGGCCGCCCCTTCCAGACAAAATGCAGGTTCTGCACGGTCTGGCGCAGGCTTTCGGCAATCTTCTCGGCGATGTCCGGCGGGCAGTTCTCCAGCAAAATCCCGAATTCGTCGCCGCCCAGTCGCGCCAGGGTATCGCCCTCGCGCAAGTCTGATTGCAGCAGCGTGCAGATGTGCCGCAGCAATTCATCGCCCGCCGCGTGCCCGCAGGTGTCGTTGACCAGTTTGAACTGGTCCAGATCGAGGAACATCAGCGCGTGCCGCCCGGGCTGGCGCGTCAGTTTGTGCAAGGCCTGTTCGAGGCGATATTCGAATTCGCGGCGGTTGGCCAGCCCGGTCAGCGCATCGTGGGTCGCCTGCCAGGACAGATTGGCGATGTATTGCCGCTCCTGAGTCATGTCGTGCAGCACCAGCACCGTGCCGCTGACATTCCCGGCATTGCGGATCGGCGCGCCGACCAGGGTCACCGACAGGGTGCTGCCGTCCAGCCGCTGAATCAGCTTGGAATGTTCGCTGCCGCCGCTGAGCTGGCCGCTGAGAATGTGCTCGATCAACGTCAGCCCTTCGGTCTGGGCGTTATCGTCGAGCAGGTTGAACAGCGCCGACAACGGCAGCCCCGCCGCCTGCTCAGCCTTCCAGTGCGTCATGGCCTCGGCGGCGGGGTTCATGTAATCAATCGCGCCGTTGACGTCGGTGGTGATCACGCCATCACCAATCGACTGCAGCGTGATATGCGCGCGATCCTTTTCCAGTTGCAGCGCCTGGGCAAACTCATGGCGCTGCTTGAGCAGTTTGTGCGTGCGCCACAGCGCCAGCGCGATCAGACCCAGCGCGGTGGCCAGGTTGGTGAACAGCAGCAGGCGCATGATCACCCGCGAGCCTTCGCCCAAGGCATCGCTGAAAGCCCTGGCCGCTGGGGTGACTGCATCGTTGATGGCGAAGATCTGTAACTTCCAGCGCTGCACATCGCCGGGACTGGCCTGGTTCTGCGCAATGCCTTGGTGCATCTCCTGCGCGACTTCGTGCAGTCGGTCAAGATAGGCATCGCCAATCGTCCAGCGATCGATCGCGGTTTCCAGATAACTGTAGTGGCGGAAATTGAGGTACAGCCAGATGACGCTGGAGACATCGTCTGGATGATTGCCACCCTTGAGAATGCCTTCGCGCGCCGCTTGCAGATCGGGCGGCTGACGATCCAGCGCCAGGCGCAATTGGTGCCCGCCCTGAGGCACGGCGATCGCCGTCAGGTATTTGCGATAGATCGCCTCGTCACGGCTGTCGGCGTAGAGGTTGAGGTAATAAATGGCGTCTTTCTGGCCCTTGGACCACAGGCTTTCGCCAGCTACGTAGCCACGCACGGCCGAAAGCACGTAAAGGCTCACGCCCCCCAGTAATGCCTGGAACACCACGACAGCAATAAAGGGCCAGACGATACCCAACAACCGTGGTGTTCCCAGAGTCTGCTTTTGCTTCATGAGAGTCCTTGCATGAGCACTGCCCGCTCGCCTTCCGGGCGAATTCGCTATGACGAGACTAGGTGGGGTTCTCGTTCAAGGCAAGGCGCGGCGTTACACCGCGCGCAGAACCTCTGACAGGTCGGCGAGGGTTTCGATCAGTGCTGTTGCAAGTTGCCGTAGAGCTTGGCGTACAGACCGCCGTCGGCGATCAGTTGACGATGGTCGCCGTCCTCGGCGATCTGCCCGCCGTCGAACACCAGCACGCGGTCCGCCTGTTTCACCGCCGACAGGCGATGGGCAATGATCAGCGTGGTGCGGCCATGGAGAAACTTCGCCATCGCCTGGTGCAGGTTGTACTCGGTGGCGGCGTCGAGGGCCGAGGTGGCTTCGTCGAGAATCACCACTTTCGGCTCGGCGAGAATCATCCGCGCAATCGCCAGACGCTGGCGCTGACCGCCGGACAAACGCACGCCGGAGCGACCGACGATGCTGTCGAGGCCAGCGGGCAGCGCACGGATGGTCGCGGCCATCTGCGCAATTTCCAGCGCCTGCCAGCAGGCTTCGTCGCTGCGCATGCGGCCCATGGTCAGGTTGGCGCGCACGCTGTCATTGAACAGCGCCGGATGCTGCAGCACCACCGCGACGTTCTCGCGCACCGTCTCCAGACCGATCTCCTGCTGGGTCGACCCGCCAAAGCGGATGGTCCCGGCCGCTGGCGTGTACAGGCCCAACAGCAACTGCACCAAGGTACTTTTGCCGCCGCCGCTGGCGCCGACGATCGCGACTTTTTCGCCGGGCAGGATCGACAGGTTCATCTGATCCAGCACCAACTCGTCGCCATAACCGAAACTCAGGCCTTGCACCTCGATGCCGACGGTGTCGCGTCCCTTGAACGGATCGACGCCGCCGGGATACTGCGGCTCGTCGGCGCGCGCCAGCAATTCATTGATCCGCGTCAGCGCACCGCCCGCCGCGTAATAGGCGTATTGCAGATTGAGCAGCTGTTCGACCGGGCCGATCATGAACCACAGGTAACTGAACACCGCGAGCATCTGCCCGATCGACAGGTCAGAAAACAGCACGGTGAGCATCGCCGCCGCGCGGAAGATGTCGATGCCGAACTGGAACAGCAAACCACTGGCGCGGTTCGAGGCGTCGGTTTTCCACTGCGAGTTGACTGCGTAGTTGCGCACCTCCTGCGCGCGCAAACCGAGGCGCCCGAGGAAATAGCCCTGGCGGTTGCCGGCGCGCACTTCCTGAATCGCATCGAGGGTTTCGCTCAGGGCCTGAGTGAAGCGCGAGGTGCTGTCGTTCTCCAGTTTCTTCAGATGCTTGACCCGCTTGCCCAACTGCACCGTGGCGTAGATCACCAACGGGTTGAACAGCAGAATCAGCAGCGCCAGCTTCCAGTGCATCCACATGAGGATGCTGGCGGTGCCGACCAGGGTCAGCATCGCGACGAGGAAGCGGCTGAGGGTTTCGCCGACGAATTTGTCGAGGGTATCCAGATCGGTGACCAAATGCGTGGTCACCGTGCCGCTGCCGAGGCTTTCGTATTCGCCGAGGGAAATGCGTTTGAGCCGCTCGATCAGGCGCACGCGAATGCGGTAGACGATGTCCTTGGCCAGGCGCGCGAACAGCCGTGATTGCAACACGCTAAAACACAGGGCGCTGCAACGCAAAGTCAGGGTCACCACCAGCATCAGGCCGATATAACCCGCCGCCTGCTGCCACATGCTCGGCAGAAAATGATTCATGACTTTCAGCGCGGCATCGCCGTGGCCGAGCAGCACTTCGTCGACCAGCAATGGCAGCAGCAAGGGAATCGGCACGCTGCACAGCGTCGCCAGCACGGCCACGCCGTTGGCGATCCACAGGGATTTCTTGTGATGCAGTGCCAGACGCCGGACTTCAGCCCAGCTCAGCCGGTCGACACGCTCTACGGCTGGCGTGTCATCGGCGCGGTCAGACACAGGCCGCACGCTCCAGCCAACGGCCGAGCAACGGCGACAGCTCGCTGAGCGGTTGATAGCCGTTGGTGAGCAGCGCCAGTTGCCCGTTGCGCTCGGCCAGCAGGGTCGGGAACCCGGCGATGCCCAGATCCTGGACCCAGGTGAAATCGGCCTGGGTCGCCTTGTGCTGATCGGCATGATCGAACAACGCCGCGAATTCGATACGCGGCACACCGGCCTGCTCCGCCAGTTCGACCAGCACGCTGGCCTGGGTGACATCGCGACCTTCGGCGTAAAACGCCTGCTGGATCAGCCCGACCAATGTCCACGCGCAATCCGGCGCCAGACTGCGCGCGGTGACAATGGCGCGACAGGCAGGTTCGGTGTCGTAGACAAAACCGTCAGGCAACGCGCCGTCGAACTTGAACGGCTGGCCGGTGGCCTCGGTGACCGCTTGCCAGTGCTCAAGAATGTAGCGCCGCGTGGTCGGCTCCAGCGCCGAGCCACTGCCGGTGCGCAGACCGCCAACCACCAGATGCAGCTCGACCCCGGCTGCCTGCGCCTGCTCGACCAGTGCCTTGGCCACCGGAGCAAAACCCCAGCACCATGAACACATCGGATCCATCACGTAGAGCAGGCGCGCAGACATGGTTAAGCCTCGGAGGATGCTTGCTTATAGTTGTAGCCGATCGGGTGCGGCTGATTGCGTGCCTTGGCCAGTTCGATCTGCTTTTGCCGATCGATGGCGCTGCGCCGGGTCTTCTCGCTGAGCTTGTCCCAGCAATGCGGGCAACTGATGCCGGCGACGTAATGCTCGGAGGCGCGATCTTCAACGCTGACCGGCGTGCGGCAGGCATGACATTGATCGTAGTCGCCTTCCGTCAGGTCGTGACGCACGGTGACGCGGTTGTCGAAGACGAAGCAGTCGCCGCGCCACTTGGTTTCTTCCTGCGGCACCTCTTCGAGGTACTTCAGGATGCCGCCCTTGAGGTGGTAAACCTCTTCGAAACCTTCGCCGAGCATGTAGCTCGAGGCTTTCTCGCAGCGGATGCCGCCGGTGCAGAACATCGCGACCTTCTTGTGCACGGCCGGGTCGAAGTGTTCTTTGATGTAGTCGGGAAACTCGCGAAAACTGGTGGTTTTCGGATCGATGGCGCCTTCGAAGGTGCCGATCGACACTTCGTAATCGTTGCGCGTGTCGATCAGCAGCACTTCCGGGTCGCTGATCAGCGCGTTCCAGTCCTGCGGTTCGACGTAGGTGCCGACCTTCTTGTTCGGGTCAACGCCTTCAACGCCGAGGGTGACGATCTCTTTCTTCAGCTTGACCTTGGTGCGATAGAACGGCTGCTCGTCGCAATACGATTCCTTGTGGTCGATGTCGACCATGCGCGGATCGTTCTTGAGCCAGGCGAGCAGACCGTCGATGCCTTCGCGGCTGCCGGAAACCGTGCCGTTGATGCCTTCTTCGGCGATCAGCAGAGTGCCTTTGATGCCGTTGTCGACCATCGCTTGCAGCAGTGGCTCGCGCAGGTCAACGTAATCTTCGAGGGTGACGAACTTGTACAGTGCCGCCACGACAATCGGTTGTGTCATGGGTATTTCTCCAGGTGGCTACCCTCGCAAAGGGTGAACCGGATTCAAAAAAAAACGCGCCGGCTAAGCGGCGCGTTGCGGATTCTAGCAAAAACATGATGTGTTTTGGATTTACTCAGTCTTCTGTGACAACACAAAACCTGTGGCGAGGGGATTTATCCCCGTTGGGTGGCGAAGCAACCCTAAACCCATTCAGCCCCGTTCCTTCTGCCAGGACCGTGGTTAC
>NZ_WBRZ01000274.1:0-7125 GCF_008923895.1 Pseudomonas sp. GXM4 | reverse complement strand
CCATTCACCTTTGGAAGCTCCTTTGCTCCTTTGGTAAGGTGAATTTTGAGACGCCCTTCGGGGCGTCTTTTTTTGCCTTTCAGAACTCGAACAAACAAAAACGCCCGACACCTTTGACTAACGAAGCGGGTCGCGCGTTTAATTGTCATATGACAGCGCAGGTATTAACCGCCTCGCCTACGGCAGTCTCCAGCTACAGTGTAAGTGATCGTGTTTAGTTGCCCTACGGAGTCTTCATAAGTCATTGCGGCCGGCACTACTGCGCAGATTTTCGCAGGCCGCACCACACTGATCACCTTTACCACATCCACCTTCATTCCATATTCATATCGCTTCGGTACCGGCGCGCTTTTTCCTTGGCTGACTGCGTACTTCTCCATAGCTTTGGTGTTGGCAGCCATCATTTTTTCGAAAGCCTTATCTCCTCCCCCCTCTGCAAACACGCTTGACGAGACAGCTAAAACTCCGAACAAAGCTAAAATGTTGATAGATTTCATATTCAGCACCTCAACTAATACAGTCAAGATAATATCAGGCTAATGATTGCGACCGGGTGGCGCTAAAATTACAAGTATGTAATCAAACCGGCAAAAAAAACCCGCCACTAGGAGCCTAGGGGCGGGCTGATTCCAAACTGCATGGCTACGCTTACTTAGCCTTCTCATTCTTTTCGTCACTTGACACCACTGAGGCATTTTTTCCTTGTTTCGCCACATACTTCTCCATTGCCAGATCTTTTGCCGCCATCATCTTCTCGAATGTTCTGTCTCCACCGCCTTCCGCCATAGCGAATGAAGAAAGGGCCAAAGCGCCCGCAACAGCAAAGATTTTAGTAAGTTTCATTCTGACACCTCATATAGATAACGCTATTAGGGTATCAATGCGAACCTATCATCACGGTGGCGCTCAGATTACATATTCGTAATCGTTCCTGGTATAAAAAACCCGCTGATGAACAACCGCAGCGGGCTCAAAACCAAAAGAACTATTGGGTTGTTATTCTCCCTTCTGCGGGTTCATCTTCATCGTGGCGGTGCACCCATTGATAGAGCGCAGGCAGTATTAACAGCGTTAATGCAGTCGAGGACAGGATGCCCCCAATCACAACGGTGGCCAGTGGTCGTTGAACCTCTGCCCCGGTGCCAGTGGCCAGAGCCATAGGTATAAAGCCGAGGGAAGCCACCAAAGCTGTCATCAATACCGGACGAAGCCGCGTGAGGGCTCCTTCATTGATAGCAGAATTTAACGAATACCCCCGCTCTCGAAGATTGCGAATGAACGCTATCATCACCAAACCGTTCAGCACCGCAACCCCCGACAAAGCAATGAAACCAACACCCGCCGAGATCGATAGCGGGATGTCACGTAGCCACAAAGCCATGACCCCTCCAGTCAACGCGAATGGAATACCGGTGAATACCAGGAGGCCGTCCTTGAGATTGTTGAACATCATGAAAAGCAGGGCAAATACAAGGAGCAGGGCCACCGGGACAACGATTTGGAGACGTTTCGCAGCCGACTGGAGTTGCTCAAATTGCCCACCCCAGTTAGTCCAATAACCAGCCGGCACCTGTACCTCTCGATCAATAGCGCTGCTGGCCTCTTGAACAAAAGAGCCTATATCCCGACCTCGCACGTTAGCGCTTACGATTACCAGACGCTTACCATTTTCGCGACTGACCTGGTTCGGCCCAAGCACCAGATCGAGAGTTGCCACTTCTGAGAGGGCAATAAAACCAATCTGTTCTGCATTGCCATTGACCAGCGCCGGTACTGGAATCAGCAACGTAGACAACCCTTCAATGTCCTTGCGCATGGCATCGGATAAACGCACAACCATATCGAAACGACGGTCTCCTTCATACATCGTACCCGCTTGGCGACCACCAACCGCTACCGCTATGGTGTCCTGTACATCGCCAACATTCAGGCCATAACGCGCGGCCTTGTCACGGTCGATGTTAATGGTAAGTACTGGTAGCCCTGTGGTCTGCTCGACTTTGACCTCTGAAGCTCCTTCGACCTTCTGCATAGAGGCAGCGATTTTCGCAGCTGTGCTGTTAAGCACTGCCATGTCATCACCGAAGACCTTAACGGCTACGTCACTGCGCACGCCTGATATAAGCTCGTTGAAACGCAATTGAATAGGCTGCGAAAGCTCATAGTTGCTGCCGGGCATCGCGGCCGTAGCCTTTTGAATATCCGCGACTAACTCATCCCGGGATTTGTTCGGATCAGGCCATTGATCCTTAGGCTTAAGCATCACATAGCTGTCAGAGATATTCGGCGGCATTGGATCGGAGGCAATCTCTGCGGTACCGGTACGAGCAAAAACTCGTTCGACTTCAGGCACTTTTGCCAGCACTAGCTTTTCCAAACGCTGCTGCATTTCTACCGATTGCGTCAGACTGGTGCCCGGCACGCGTAGTGCTTGCAGGGCAAAATCCCCTTCGCTGAGGCTCGGTACAAACTCACTTCCCATTCGACTGGCGACAACCCCGCACACTGCAATGAGGCCTAGTGCCATGGCAAAGGCCACTGATCGGTGCTTCATGACCCAATCCAGCGCAGGTGCATACATCCGACGCGCGCCACGCATGATCACGTTCTCTTCTTCCTTGACCTTGCCAGTTACGAACATGGCAATCGCCGCAGGAACAAAGGTAACGGACAGCAGCATGGCGCCCAGCAGGGCGATTACGACTGTAAACGCCATGGGGTGGAACATTTTCCCTTCAACACCGGTCAGGGCAAAAATCGGGAGATACACGACCATGATGATCAACTGACCGAAAATCAGTGGGCGGCGCGCTTCCTTTGCCGCTGCAAACACTTCATGCATCCGTTCGGAACGTGTGAGGATACGTCCATGGTGCTGTTGTGCATGAGCCAAGCGCCGGATCGCGTTTTCGACAATCACCACCGCTCCGTCAACAATGATGCCGAAGTCCAACGCGCCGAGACTCATCAGGTTGGCGCTGACTTTGTTGGTGAACATACCGGTGAATGTGAACAGCATGGCCAAAGGAATAACCATGGCAGTGATCAATGCGGCGCGAATGTTGCCCAAGAACAGGAACAGAATTGCGATGACCAGGATCGCACCTTCAATCAGGTTCTTTTTGACCGTGGCAATCGCCTTGTCCACGAGATTGGTACGGTCGTATACCGTGACCGCCACCACCCCCTCAGGTAGTGACCGATTGACTTGCTCCAGTTTGGCGGCAACGGCCTGAGAGACGGTTCGGCTATTTTCACCGATCAACATGAACACAGTGCCAAGCACGACTTCACGACCGTTTTCGGTAGCCGCACCCGTGCGCAGCTCACGGCCGATATCAACTGTTGCCACATTCTTGATGCGGATTGGCGTGCCATCGACATTAGCCATCACGATGTTGGCAACGTCGTCGGTGGTTGCCACCTGCCCGGGGGCACGAATGAGGAGTTGTTCACCACTGCGTTCGATGTATCCGGCACCGACGTTGGCATTATTCCGTTCCAGCGCCGTCACAAGATCAGTCAGAGTCAGCTTGTATGCCGCCAGGCGTTTTGGATCGGGAGCAATTTGATATTCTTTGGCGAAACCACCAATGGTGTTGATTTCGGCGACGCCGGGAACGTTGCGCAACTGAGGTTTAATAATCCAATCCTGGATCACCCTCAAGTCGGTCGGGGTGTAAGGGCTGCCATCCTCTTTAACGGCGCCTTCTTTTGCCTCAACTGTCCATAGGAAAATTTCACCCAGGCCGGTAGAGATCGGCCCCATGACCGCTTCCACGCCCTCGGGTAATTGCTCCTTGGCAACCTGCAGTCGCTCATTGACCAATTGCCGGGCGAAGAACAGGTCGGTGCCTTCCTTGAATATCACGGTGACTTGCGACAGACCTGAGCGTGAGAGCGAACGCGTTTGCTCAAGAGCTGGCAAGCCGGCCATGGCGGTTTCGATGGGGAAAGTGATTCGCTGTTCTGTCTCCAGTGGCGAGAAACCTGCGGCACCCGTGTTGATCTGCACCTGGACGTTTGTAATGTCGGGTACTGCGTCGATCGGAAGTTTCTGATAGCTGGCGATGCCGAGGCCAGCCATGAGAAGAACCGCGAGCAGCACGATGATGCGTTGCTCGATTGCAAATTGGATCAGGCGTTCGAACATAAGAACCTTCTCGTGGAAATGGCGGATCAGTGGGAGTGTTCAGCCGAGGCTTTACCCAGCTCTGACTTCAGAATGAAGCTGCCGGCAGCAGCGACTTGAACACCGGGCTCCAGGCCCTCTGTGATCTCAACCAGACCCGCCGCACGACTGCCTATTTCCACCGGCTGCGCCTTAAATCCGTCATCAGTTCGAACGAAAACTGTAGGTTTATCCTCGACCGTCTGGATCGCCACTTCTGGCACCGCGACTTTCGTCTGCCGGGTATCGGTATCTACCAGCACGGTAACGAACAGTCCGGGACGCCAGGCGCCTTTCGGATTGGGTAGGGTCACGCGGACCGTGGCGGTACGGGTCTGCTCGCCCAACAAACTTCCTACGTAGGCCACGGTGCCCGTAACTTCGGCACTCAACTCTGGGGCATTGACGGTAACGGACTTGCCCACCAGCACCTTGTTCAAATCCTTGGGGGAGACGCCAAAAGTTACCCACACACGGGACAAGTCCGAAAGAGTGAAGGCATTGGTGGTTTCGCTGACAACCTCACCAAGGCCCAAGTGTTTCTCAACCACGACGCCATCGAACGGCGCACGCAGCTCATACCGGTTGCCGCCGCTGGCTACCGAGCTTCCACTAAGTACGCTGATTTTTTGACGGGCATTGCTGAGGGCGATTTCAGCTTCTTGCAGAGCCTGACGGGCTTGAAGGAAATCTTGTTCGGCAGAGATTTTGTCTTGCCATAACTGTCGCTCACGCTCGTAGGTGGTACGCGCCAACTCCAGACGACGTTGCGCTGCGGCTTGCTCACTACGCTGATCAGAAATTTGCTGGCTGGCGATAACGGCTAGTAGCTGGCCTTTTTTCACCGGCTGGCCAAGATTGACATGTACCGACTCGACGACGCCAGGCACTCGGGGCACGACATGGGAAGTCCGGTCGTCATCGAACCGGACTTCTCCGGGGAAGGGCAATGACAGGCTGATGCTTTGTGCCTTTGCTTCGGCCAACTGTATGCCAGCCGCGCTAATCTGCTCCTCGCTAAGTGTCAGGTGACCTTCTTCCTCTTCGCCCTCGGCATGTTCGCCTACAGCTGTTGACCCACCAGCATCCTTGTTGGCGTCATCATCGTGGCCATGCTCCTCATGAGGCTGAGCTTCGGCGGACGGTGCAGACGTGTTACCAACCCAGAATGAGCCGATTCCCATGCCCACCGTCAGGGTCAGCGCGATAACAAAAATTTGTTTTTTATCCATGGAAACTCCCTACGCAGCTCAATCGGGCAGTCACGAATTAGCGTGACAAATGCAGTGCTGAGCAGCGGTACAAAAGCGTTATATGAAATTCACTGGGAACGAGTTAACTGAGTGACATCACCGAAAACTCGCTCAATGCGCACCCAGGCGTCTGTTGCCTCTGCAATGGCCTGGATGTATTGGTTACGTGCGCTGATCAACGTGCGCTGTGCATCGAGCACATCCAGGAAGTTGAACTTGCCCATTTCGAAACCTCGGGTCGCGGTGTCGACGGCATTTTGGGCGGCAGGCAGGATGGTTTGATTGAAAGAGGTAACTTCGGTGTTCGCCGTCATCCACTGATCCAGAGCGATCTGAATTTCTGTACGCAGGCGTAACTCGCTTGAATTGCGAAGGTCGCGGGCCTGATCGGCTCGGCGGGCTGCTGCCAGTACATTGCCTTGATTACGATTGAACAACGGAATGGGCATCGACAGCCCCACAACGTTCACACGCTCGCGTTCTCGTTCATCGTATTGACTGCCCACACTTACGGTGAGATCTGGAACACGCTGAGACTTCTCCAGATCAAGAGAAGCTTCACGCTGATCAATTTGTAGTTTTGCCAATCGTAATTCGGCAGTTTCACCGATGCGGTTGAGCAGCAGTGACGGTTCCGGAACGTTGGGCATTGGCCGGTCTGACTCACCGACGGATTTAAACGAAGGCAACGGTGCGCCCATTACGCGCGCAAGCTGCTGATAGGCATTTGCTTCGTCGCGCTCAGCACGCCGCAGTTCTAGGCGCACTTCAGATAACTGTACCTCTGCTCGTGTACCTTCGATGGGGGATGATTTACCACTATTAATCCGTCCTTGAGCAACACGAACACCGCGCTCGGCAAGCACAAGGGATTGACGCGATAAGAGCAATCTCTGCTGGGCCGTCGAGGCGCTAGAAAAGGCCTGGATGACTTCTGCACGTAGAATATTGCGTTTACGCTCCAATTCAATACTAGCCGCGTCTTGGGCTCGACTGGCAACGTCTATCCTAGCTCCGCGCTTGCCGCCAAGCTCAATCGGTTGGTTGATCATTACCGTCGTAGTGCGCGAGCTCCGTCGGGTATCTTCAGCTTCCCAAGAAAGCTCGGGGTTGGGAATCAAACCCGCTTGTTTTCGATCTCCTTGGCTGATACCAATTTCCCATTGTGCTGCCGCCAAATCGGGATTGTTAGCAAAGGCCGATTCCAGTGCCTGATCCATGGTCAGCGTCTGAGAAGACGAAACTGCGGCAAAACTGGTGTCTGCCATTAAGAACATACAACTCAAGCCTACAACTAGTAAGGACTTTTGTATGTTCAAGGGTGCAGTTAACTTTCTATGCGGACGCAATTTCATAGTTCCTTCAACGCCTATTCTCTATACGTAAATGTAAAGTTTTGCACTTATCAGCAAGGTGACTGAAAAATTACAAATACGTTATCCAACGATGCAGCTATTTTTTTTGCACTAGCATAGGAGGAATGAAAGATTCGAACGTGGGGGCAGCAATATGCCGAAACAAATACCAACCTGGTATCTGCCGAACAGCACTTGTCGATTTTGGTTAACCATGTGTGGCGCTTGCCCAGTGTTCGATTCAACGGTCAAAGTGCGACACGTTGTCGCAAGGAGTCGCTGTGATGGCTCAAGACCGGGGGTTTAAGCTTGACCCTGTAGCGGCTACAGGCTTTAAGATCATTAT
>NZ_WBRZ01000273.1:0-7234 GCF_008923895.1 Pseudomonas sp. GXM4 | reverse complement strand
CAAGAGCAGGATCAAAAGATCGCAGCCTCGTTTCCCTCGTCAGCTCCTACAGGAACCGCGTTCATTCAGCGAAACCTTCATATATCAATAAAAACAGCAAGCAGAGGTCACCGGTGGAGCAACAAACCTGGCAGGTATTGATCGTCGAGGATGACCAGCGACTGGCCGAGCTCACCCGCGATTACCTGCAAGCCAATGGCCTGCGCGTGGAGATCGAAGGCAACGGCGCGCTGGCGGCGGCGCGGATCATCAAGGAGCAGCCGGATCTGGTGATCCTCGATCTGATGCTGCCCGGCGAGGATGGCCTGAGCATCTGCCGCAAGGTGCGCAGCCAGTACGACGGGCCGATCCTGATGCTCACCGCGCGCACCGATGACGCTGATCAGATCCACGGCCTCGACCTCGGTGCCGACGACTACGTATGCAAACCGGTGCGTCCGCGCTTGTTGCTGGCGCGGATCCAGGCGTTGCTGCGCCGCAGTGACACACCGGAGCCGGTCGCGGAAAAATCCCGGCGGTTGCAATTCGGTCCACTGGTGGTCGACAACGCGTTACGCGAAGCCTGGCTGAGCGACAACGGCATCGAGCTGACCAGCGCCGAGTTCGACCTGCTGTGGCTGCTGGTGTCCAACGCCGGGCGGATACTTTCCCGGGAAGAAATCTTCACTGCATTGCGCGGCATCGGCTACGACGGCCAGGATCGCTCGATCGACGTGCGCATCTCGCGCATCCGTCCGAAAATCGGCGATGACCCCGATCATCCGCGGCTGATCAAGACCATCCGCAGCAAAGGCTATCTGTTCGTACCGGAAGCCTGCGCAGACCTGGCGCTGTGAATTCGATCTTCCTGCGCATCTACGGCGGCATGTGCGCCGCGCTGATTCTGGTGGCGGTACTCGGCGTGCTGGCGCTGAACCTGCTCAATCAGGTGCGCAGCGAGCAATACCGCGAGCGCCTGGCCCACGGCACCTTCTCGCTGATGGCCGACAATCTGCAACCGATGAACCAGACCGAACGCCATCGCGCGCTGCTGGTGTGGGAGCGGCTGCTCGGCATCCCGCTGACGCTGAAGAAATTCTCTGCAACCGACCTTGATCTGGCCCAGCGCACCCGTGTCCTGCGCGGTCAGGCGCTGGTCGAGCAGACCGGGCCACATGCGGCCAAGGTCTATCGGCTGATCAGTGAAAAAGAGCAAATGATGCTGGTGGGCGAGGTACAGCAGATCAGCGAGCAACTGGCCCGGGCGACCATTTACCTGCTGGCCGATGAACTGGTGCGGGTACCGGTCGGCGAACAGCCCAAGCGTCTGGCGCAGATAAAACAGGAAAAGGGCTTTGGCTTCGATCTGCGTCTGGTCACGGTAAATGACGCCGACATGGACGAAGACCAGAGCCGCCGCGTGGCCGAGGGCGATACGGTGATGGCACTGGGCAAGGGCGGCGATTCGATCCGCGTCTTCGCCGGTATGGTCGGCACGCCGTGGGTGCTGGAAATCGGCCCGCTGTATCAGATGAATCCGTACCCGCCGGAGTGGCTGGTATTGATTGCCGCGCTCGGTCTGACGCTGATCGGTCTCATCGTTTATCTGTTGGTGCGTCAGCTTGAGCGACGTTTGCGCGGCCTCGAAGCGGCGGCCACGCGCATCGCCAAGGGCAGCCTGGAAACCCGTGTGCCGGCGCGCGGTGCCGACTCAGTCGGGCGGCTGGCGTCTGCGTTCAACGGCATGGCCGAGCACTTGCAGCAACTGCTGGCGATCCAGCGTGAACTGGTGCGCGCGGTGTCTCATGAACTGCGTACCCCTGTGGCACGGTTGCGTTTCGGGCTGGAAATGATCGGCACGGCCACCACCCCGCAGGCACTGGAGAAATACCGTGAAGGCATGGATCACGACATCGAGGACCTCGACAAGCTGGTCGACGAAATGCTCACCTACGCACGACTGGAGCAAGGCTCGCCGGCGCTGACTTTCCAGCGCATCGATCTGGATGCGCTGGTCAATCAGGTGATCGCAGAATTGGCGCCGCTGCGCGCCGAGGTCACGGTGCAGCGCGGATTGTGTCTGTCATCGGCCGACAATGACGGCGCCTGGGTCGAGGCCGAACCGCGTTATCTGCATCGAGCGCTGCAGAATCTGGTGGGCAACGCGATGCGCCATGCGCATTCACAAGTGACGGTAAGTTATCAGGTCGGCCAGTTGCGTTGCCGGATCGACGTCGAGGACGACGGACCGGGCGTGCCGGAAGTGGCGTGGGAGCGGATCTTCACGCCGTTTCTGCGCCTCGACGATAGCCGCACGCGGGCCTCGGGCGGGCATGGTCTGGGCTTGTCGATTGTGCGGCGGATCATTCACTGGCACGACGGCCGCGCGATCATTGGCAAGAGCAAGAGTCTGGGTGGGGCGTGTTTCAGTCTGAGTTGGCCGAGGAATCAGGAGCGCCGGTAGGTTGTGTGGTGGCAGGGCTGGCCCCATCGCTGGCAAGCCAGCTCCCACAGGTTTTGCGGGTGTACATTGTCTTTATGTTCACCGCGAATACTGTGGGAGCTGGCTTGCCAGCGATGAGGACCATGCAGGCAATGCAAACTTCAGGCAGGAATACTGACCAGACTCAACAACTGCCCATCCTGCACTGCAAACTGCGCCTCCAGCTCCGATCCGTTGCGCCATTCCCACGACAAATCAGTCAACAACCGCAGCCTGACCTGACCCGCCGCAGTCCATTCCAGCACTTCGGCATGCTCGAAATAAAAGCGCTGCTGCACGATCGGGTACAGCGCCTTGAACAAACTCTCTTTGACCGAAAACGTCAGGGTCACCCGCAGCGCCAGTTGCTCCTGAGAACCCGCCGCCATGCGTTGCAGTTCCGCTGGCGTGAGGATTTCCCCGGCCAAGCGTTCGGCGCGCTCATGGCTCAACAGGTTTTCCAGATCCATGCCCAAGCCGCGCCAGTGCTGCTTGTTGGCAACAATTGCTGCGGCGCGGCCGGTGCTGTGAGTGATCGAACCGCAGATGTGCGCCGGCCACACCGGCGCGCGGTCTTCGCCGATCGGCGGGACGATATTCAGGCCTTCGAGTTGTTGCAGCGCGGCACGGGCGCAAATGCGCCCGGCGAGAAACTCGGCCTGGCGCTTGGCCACCGAGCGCTGAATGCTCGGCGGCGTCGGCACAGCGCTGCGCTGGAAGTCATCGCCGAGCAGGCGTGTCGGGTCGAAGTGGGTACTGAGCAGCACGGTATCGGCCAGGACCGTCGGCAACGGCCAGTGGCTGTCGAGCGCAGTGCAGCAGGCGGGCAGGGCGGGGGTGGTATGCATGGCGGGCATTTTGCCGGTTAGTCGGGGCGAGGTCGAGATGATCGTTCCCACGCTCCGCGTGGGAATGCATCCTGTGACGCTCCGCGTCACCCAGCGATGGGACGCGGAGCGTCCCGTGCGGCATTCCTTTGCTGCGCGTGGGAACGATCAGGACAAGCGCGGTTAGCTGAAGATTTTCTGGAAGAACGCCTGCATATCCGCCCACGACTTCTCGTCCGCCGCCTTGTTGTAACCAATGTCCGGCCCGCCATGCTCGCCATGGCTCAAACGATCGGCATCCGGATTGCTGAAACCATGCTTGGCGCCATCCAGACTGACGAACTGGTAGTCCGCCCCGGCCTTGTCCATCTCCGACTTGAACGCGGTGACGTGGTCCTGAGTGACCATGCTGTCCAGCGCACCGTGCTCGACGAGGATTTTCGCCTTGACGCTGCCCGGAGTCGCCGGGGTCTTGGTTGCCAGCGCGCCATGGAAACTCACCACGCCGGCCAGCGGCACACCCTGACGCGCCGCATTCAGCACCACGGCGCCACCGAAGCAATAGCCTATGGCGGCGATCCTGTTCGGGTCGGTCTGCTTTTGCTTCTTCAACAGATCGAGCCCGGCGGCGAAGCGCTTGCTCGCCGCATCGGCGTCCTTGGTCGCTGCCTGCATGAAGGCCATGGCGTCTTTCGGGTGCTCGGTGTTTTTGCCTTCGCCGTACATATCGATGGCCAGCGCGCTGTAGCCGAGTTCGGCAAGATCCCGCGCGCGGCGCTTGGCGTAATCGTTCAGTCCCCACCATTCGTGGACCACGACAACGCCGGGGCGTGGGCCTTTGATCGCGTCGTCATAGGCGTAGTAACCGATCAGTTGGCTGCCGTCGGCACTTTGGTAGGGGATTTCTGCAGTCTTGATCGCAGCCTGGGTGAGGCTGCTGACTGCCAGCAAAGAGAGGGCGAGGAACAGGCGCATGGTCGGATCTCCTTATTGAAAGTGGTCAGAACAGCCTAGTCGATCCGGTTCAGGTCAGGTTCAGAGACGGTTCAGGGGCCGTACAGGGGCGGCTCAGTAACCTTGCGCCATACCCAAACAGCACTGTGAAAGAGGAAATACCCATGACTCGTATCAACAAACTGCTGCTGGCTTTTACCCTGTTAGGCTCCAGCATCGCGGCGAACGCCGACGACACCAGCAACTTCGCCGGCCTGACATTCGGCCAGACCAGCGACAAGATCGACAAGTCCCACGCGCTCAACAACAACCTCGGCAACCCCAACGTCACCGGGGCCATCGACGGCAACAACACCTACGGCATGCGCCTCGGTCAGCAAAACAGCCAGGGCCGCTACTACGCCACCTACGACAACGTTTCCGGCTCGCACAATGGCGTTAAACTGCGCCAGGAAAATCTGCTCGGCAGCTATGACCTGTTCTACCCGGTGGGCGGCAGCACCAAACTGTTCGGTGGCGCCACGGCCGGTCTGACCAAGCTGACGCAGGATTCGCCGGGTTTCAGCCGTGATAGCGACATCGGTTACGCCATCGGTGGCCAGGTCGGTGTGTTGCAGCAAGTTTCGCAGAACACCTCGGTGGAACTCGGTTACCGTTACCTGCGCAGCAACGCCAGCACCGAAATGAAAGAGAGCGGCGGCAGCAAACAGGGCTCGCTGGACTTGACCAGCAGCGCGCAGACCTACCTGTCGGCCAACTACTATTTCTAAGCGGTTGTCGCAGTTTGAAGTGTGGAAGCGAGCCTGCTCGCGAAAGGGGTGTATCAGCCGACACTTGCTTGGCTGATCCACCGGATTCGCGAGCAGGCTCGCTCCCACAGGTAGTTGCCTGGAGAGTTCAAGTGATAGGGAGAAAGGCATGAAACTGTTGGTCGTCGAAGACGAGGCGCTGTTGCGTCATCACCTGCAAACCCGCCTGACGGAAAGCGGTCATGTGGTCGAGTCCGTGGCCAATGCCGAGGAGGCGCTGTACCAGACCGGTCAGTACAACTTCGATCTGGCGGTGATCGATCTCGGCCTGCCGGGCATGGGCGGGCTCGACCTGATCCGCCAGTTGCGCTCGGGCGGCAAGACCTTCCCGATCCTGATCCTCACCGCGCGCGGCAACTGGCAGGACAAGGTCGAAGGCCTCGCCGCCGGTGCCGACGATTACGTGGTCAAGCCGTTCCAGTTCGAAGAACTCGACGCACGCCTGAACGCATTGCTGCGCCGCTCCAGCGGCTTCACCCAGTCGACCATCGTCGCCGAGCCTTTGCTGCTCGACCTCAATCGCAAACAGGCCAGCCTCGATGAACAACCGCTGGCGCTGACCGCTTACGAATACCGCATCCTCGAATACCTCATGCGCCACCATCAGCAGGTGGTGCCCAAGGATCGCTTGATGGAGCAGCTGTATCCGGATGACGACGAGCGCGATCCGAATGTCATCGAAGTGCTGGTCGGCCGTCTGCGCCGCAAGCTCGAAGGCCCGGCCGGGTTCAAACCGATCGACACCGTGCGCGGCCTCGGTTACCTGTTCAATGAGCGCTGCACTTGATCCGTTCCCTTCGCGTTCGCTTGATGCTCGCCGCCACCACGTTGGCGGTGTTGTTCATGCTTGCCTTGCTGCCGGCGATGCAGGGCGCCTTCAGCCTTGCCTTGCAGGACTCGATCGAACAACGCCTGGCCTCCGACGTCACCACATTGATCTCCGCCGCGCGGGTGGAAAACGGTCGGCTGGTGATGCCGTCGCAATTGCCCGACGAACGCTTCAACCTCACCGATTTCCGTTTGCTCGGCTATATCTACGACCGCGACGGCAAACTGGTGTGGCGCTCGAAAGCCACCCAGGAAGAACAGATCAACTACAAACCGCGTTACGACGGCCTCGGCAACGAGTTCGCGCGGATTCGTGAAAGCAACGGCCAGGAATTCTTCGTTTACGACGTTGAGGTGAAATTGCTCGGCGGTAAAAGCGCTGCGTTCAGCATCGTCGCCCTGCAACCGGTGCGCGAATACGAAACCACCCTCGAAGGCCTGCGGGAAAATCTCTATCTGGGCTTCGGCGCGGCATTGCTGGTCTTGCTGGCACTGCTATGGATCGGCCTGACCTGGGGGCTCAAGGCCTTACGCAGGCTCAGCCAGGAACTCGATGAAATCGAAGGTGGCACCCGTGAAAGCCTGACCGAAAAACATCCACGCGAACTGTTGCGCCTGACCGGCTCGCTCAACCGCTTGCTGCTCAGCGAACGCCAGCAACGCAGCCGCTACCGCGACTCCCTCGACGACCTCGCCCACAGCCTGAAAACCCCGTTGGCGGTGCTGCAAGGCGTCAGCGAAGACATGGCCCAGCGCCCCGCAGACCGCGATCAGGCCTGGGTGCTGCAAAGTCAGATCGAACGCATGAGCCAGCAGATCAGCTACCAGCTGCAACGGGCCAGCCTGCGCAAAAGCGGTCTGGTGCGCCATCAGGTGCGCCTGCAACCGGTGCTCAAAAGCCTCTGCGATACGCTGGACAAGGTCTACCGCGACAAACATGTGCGCGTGACCTTTGATCTGCCCGAGCATTGCTACGTGCCGATCGAGCAGGGCGCCTTGCTGGAAATGCTCGGCAACCTGCTGGAAAACGCCTATCGCCTGTGCCTCGGCGAAGTGCGGGTCAGCGTGCGCGAGTCCTTGGCCGGGATCGAATTGTGCGTCGAGGATGATGGCCCGGGCGTGCCCCTCGATCAGCGTGCGCGGATTCTCGAACGCGGCGAACGCCTGGATGCCCAGCATCCCGGGCAGGGCATCGGGCTGGCGGTGGTCAAGGACATCATCGAAAGCTACAACGCCCGTTTGGCCTTGGGTGATTCACCGATGGGCGGGGCGGCGTTCAGGATTCATTTTCCTGCGGTGTGAAGGTTGGCAGTGCCAGCCTCTTCGCGAGCAGGCTCGCTCCCACTTTAGATCGG
>NZ_WBRZ01000272.1:0-7236 GCF_008923895.1 Pseudomonas sp. GXM4 | reverse complement strand
AGGGACAGTGTTGTGCTCGGAAATGAGGATCAGGTCAGGCTGTCTTGCAGATGTCCGCGCAGCGCTTGCAGCTCGGCCTGCAACTTCTGCAGGCGTTCAAGGGTGAAGCCACTGGCGCCAAGAATGCACTGCGGCACGGTCTGCGCCTTGTCACGCAAGGCGCGGCCTGCTGCGGTCAGTTCGACAATCACCACCCGCTCATCTTCGCGACTGCGGGTGCGGCTGAGCAGGCCTTCGGCTTCCAGGCGTTTGAGCAATGGCGTCAGCGATCCCGGATCGGTCAGCAGGCGTGCGCTGATTTCTCCGACAGTCAGACCGTCCTTCTCCCACAACACCATCATCGCCAGATACTGCGGATAGGTCAGGCCCAGCGCCTGCAACAGCGGCTTGTAGACCTTGGTCATCATCAGCGAGGTCGAGTGCAGGGCGAAGCACGCCTGATTGTCGAGCAGAAGGTCGTCGCAGTTGTCGCGTTCGCAAGTCATTGTCAAAGCCTTGATCGTTGATCGTTTTTTAATCTAGCGCTCGAATCTTTAAGGCGCCAGATAAATATGTCCGGCGTCAGTGCCGGGCGAATTGCCGTTGCAACGCCAGATCCCACGGTGGCACCGGGCTGAAGCGGGTTTTCAGATATTCCAGCAACAACCGACTGCGCGAATGGACCTGCTGTTCCATGCGCAGCGCGTAAATGCCGGTGGACTCCGGAGGCGGCAGGCCATTTTCACAAAACAGCGGCACCAGCTCGCCACGCAGCAGGTATTCGCTGGCCAGCCAGGTCGGCAAGTGTGCGACGCCCAGACCCGCCGCCGCGCCACACGCCAGAGCTTCGGCATTGTTGGCGCTCAGACGCACCCGCGATGGCCGGTGCAATTGCATTTGCCCGTCCACTTCGAATTTCCAGGCAAACGGCGGCGCAAGGCCTTCCCAGTCGAGCCCGTCGTGTTCACTCAACTGCGCCGGATGCTCGGGCACGCCGCGCTGCTTGAGATATTCAGGGCTGGCGCAGGCGACGCGGACCATGCTCGCCAATGGCGTGGCGACCAGGCGCGAGTCAGCCAACTGGCCGGTACGCAGCACCAGATCGACCTTGCCCAGGCTGCTGCCGGCCATGTCGCTGAAGCTGTCGATCAGGTGCATCTGCACATCCAGTCCCGGATACAGCAGGAGAAAATCGGCAATCACCGGCGCCAGATGCCGCCGCCCGAAGGCTGCTGGCGCATCGATGCGGATCAGGCCTTCCGGCGCGCTGCTCAACGATACCGCCTCGGCGCGTGCCAGTTGCAACTCGGCGATGATCCGCCGCGCCCGTTCGGCAAAGGCCAGGCCGGCCGAAGTCGGCAGCACGGCATGGGTGCTGCGCACGAACAGCTGACTGCCGACGGCACTTTCCAGGCTGTCGATGCGCCGGGCTACGGCGGAAGGTGTCAGCGGATGGCGGCGCGACGCGGCAGAAAAACTGCCACTCTCCAGCACATCGAGAAACAGGCCGAGCTGATCGGTCAATTGGTTGGGATTCATGGAAATCACGCTTGTGCAGAATCGGCATAGCCATTGTGCGTTGCTATGCGTTTCCCCGCTAGGCGCGAGTGCGTAGCATTGGCCGCCTGTCGTTAGAGGATTACCGTTGTGATGGATTTTCTGTTGTACCTGCTGTTTGGCGCCGCCCTTGGCACATTGGGCGGGATCTTTGGCATTGGCGGTGGCTTGATTGCGATTCCGTTGCTTGGCGTGTGGTTTGGGCTTGATCAGCAGATCGCCCAAGGCACGGCGCTGGTGATGGTGGTACCGAACGTGATGCTGGCGCTGTGGCGTTATCACCAGCGCAATCGCATCGAATTGCGCCATGCGCTGCCGCTGGCGGTGATGGGTTTCTGCTTTGCCTGGCTCGGCTCGATCTGGGCGGTGGGCATCGATGCGCAGACCATGCGCATCGGGTTTGTCGCCTTTCTGGTGGCGCTGTCGGCCTACAACCTGTTGAAGATGTTCGGCCCGCGCCCAGCGCCGACTGCCGAGATGCGCCATTCGTGGCCGTGGCTGGGCGTGCTTGGCGCCGCCTCGGGGACCATGGGCGGTCTGTTCGGCGTCGGCGGCGCGGTGGTGGCGACGCCGGTGCTGACCAGCCTGTTCGGCACCAGCCAAGTGGTCGCTCAGGGCTTGTCGCTGGCGCTGGCCTTGCCGAGCACTGGTGTAACCCTGGTGACCTACGCCGTGCACCATGAAGTCGACTGGATGATCGGTCTGCCTCTGGCGGCCGGTGGTCTGCTCAGCATCAGTTGGGGCGTGAAAGTTGCCCACGCCATGCCGGAAAAACTCCTGCGCGGGCTGTTCTGCGGCTTCCTCGTGCTGTGTGCGGTGATGCTCGCGTTTAAAGTTTGAAGCCCTCGACAATGTGCTCGGCCAGGCACTCGGTGATCGGCGACGGGTTGTTCAGATTGCGGATCAGCATGATGCTCGCCTCGGGCAGCAGCGGCAGGTCTTCGGCGGCGCCAAGGATGCGCATGTCCGGGGTGATCAGGCTCTCCAGTTGCGCGGTGATCGCCAGCCCCGCGCTGACTACCGCCATCAGCGCCGACAGGCTGCTGCTGTTGTAGGCGATGCGGTAATCGCGGCCCATCGCGTCCAGCGCATTGCACGCCCACAGGCGGCAGAAACAATCACTGTTGAACATCGCCAGGGGCAGCGGCGTCTGTTCGTGGGCGCTGAAGTTCTGCGCCTCGGCCCAGACAAAGCGCTCCTTGCGCAGCAACTGGCCGATCTCGTTGCCCGGCTCACGGGTGACGATCGACAAGTCCAGATCAGTGCGCTGCAACAGTTGTTTGGTCGATTCGCAATGCACTTCGATCTGGATCAGCGGATAGAACTGCGCGAACCGCGACAGGATCCCTGGCAGAAAACGCATCACATAATCATCCGGCGTACCGATGCGCACGGTGCCGACCATGTGCGGCTCGCGCAGAGTGTTGAACACCTCACTGTGCAGTTTGAGGATGCGCCGCGCGTAACCGAGCAGCACCTGGCCTTCAGCCGTCAGGCGCACCTGACGGCCATCGCGCTCGAACAGCTGGCGCTGCAACACGTCTTCTTCCAGACGTTTCATCTGCATGCTCACCGCCGACTGGGTGCGGTTGACCATCTCGCCAGCACGGGTGAAACCGCCCTGATCGGCAATCGCGACAAAGGTGCGCAGGACATCGGTATCGATACTGGGGTAGGCGGACAATTGATGAATCTCCGTGATGCATGCCATCAGAAACATTCGTTGGATTGATCTTAGCGCCGGCGCGAGACTTGAGCCATCCACAAAAGGAGGCAATACGATGAAAGGTCAAAGAGAGTATGCAAGCCAAGAACAGCTGTCCGGCCATGGCCATATCGTGTCCGATCTGCTGCACAAATTCAGCCGTTGGTATGAGCTGCATCGTGAACGGGAAATGCTCGCCGGTCTGAGCGATGAGGCGCTGAAGGACATCGGCATCAGCCGCGCCGATGTCGAACACGAAACCGTGCGGCCGTTCTGGGACGACCCGATGCATAAATGATGAGGCTATCGCTACACAAACCCCTTTCAGGTGAGGTAGGTTGCGAGCAGACATGGAGGAATAAATGCCCGCGACAGTGTCCTTTTCCCTCAAACAGGCGCGACGTCTGGCGCTGGCTGCCCAAGGGTTCAACGGGCGCCAGCCGCCGAACGTCAATGCCAGTCATCTCAACCGGCTGATCGAACGGCTGGGCCTGCTGCAAATCGATTCCGTCAACGCCGTGGTGCGCTCGCACTACCTGCCGCTGTTTTCCCGTCTCGGTTCCTACCACTCTGACTTGCTCGACCAAGCTGCCTGGAGTTCGGGGCGTCGGCGCACGCTGTTCGAATACTGGGGCCATGAAGCGTCGCTGTTGCCGCTGTCGATGTACCCGTTGCTGGGCTGGCGTATGCAACGGGCCAAGCGTGGCGAAGACATCTATCAGCAATTGGCGAGGTTTGGTCGCGAACAACAGGAAACCATTCGCCGCGTGCTGACTGCGGTTGAGGAGCGGGGCGCGCTGGGTGCCGGCAGTCTGTCGACCCGCGAAGACAAGGCCGGGCCATGGTGGGACTGGAGTGCCGAGAAACATGCGCTGGAATGGTTGTTCGCCGCTGGTGAAGTCACAGTGGCGGGGCGACGCGGTTTCGAGCGCTTGTACGATTTGCCCGAGCGGGTGATTCCTCCTGCGATCCTGCAACAGCCCACGCCGGACGAGACCGAGGCGCAACGCAGTTTGCTCTTGCATGCGGCGCAAGCATTGGGCGTTGGTACGGAAAAAGACCTGCGTGACTACTTTCGCCTGAACCCTGCGGATGCGCGGCGGCGTCTGGCGGAGTTGGTTGAAGCTGGTCAATTGCAGATGTGTGAAATCGCCGACTGGCGGCAGATCGCCTATTGCCTGCCGGAGCCCAAAGTGCCGCGCAAGGTCATTGCCAGTGCGCTGCTGTCGCCGTTCGATTCGCTGATCTGGGAGCGCAGCCGCACTGAGCGCCTGTTCGATTTCCGCTATCGCCTGGAAATCTACACACCGCAGCCCAAGCGGGTTTACGGCTATTACGTGCTGCCGTTTTTGCACAACGAGCGGATCGCCGCGCGAGTTGATCTGCGCGCCGAACGGGCGGCAGGGCAGTTGGCGGTGCATGCGGTGCACGAGGAAGAACCGGGGCTGGACGAGGAGGGCATGCTGGCGCTGGCGCTGAATTTGCGGCGGATGGCGGGTTGGCTGGGGCTTGAGCGGGTGCAGTTGAATTGTCAGCGCGAGAGTGCGGCTCGGCTTGGGGTGGCATTGGCGCAGATCGGGTGCGACTGAGCTGACGCCATCGCCGGCAAGCCAGACTCCCACAGGTTCTGTGCCGGATACATAAATTGCATACGACACGAACCCTGTGGGAGCGGGCTTGCCCGCGAAGAGGCCAGTTCAGGCAATAAAGAACGCCAACCTCATCGCCGAACCTGCTTCAGGGTCTCGGCAATCAAAAACGCCAATTCCAGCGACTGGTCGGCATTCATCCGCGGATCGCAGTGGGTGTGATAACGATCGGACAAGCCATCCTCGGTAATCGGCCGCGCGCCGCCGATGCACTCGGTGACGTTCTGTCCGGTCATCTCGATATGAATGCCGCCGGCATAACTGCCTTCCGCTTCGTGCACCTGGAAGAACTGCTTCACCTCGCCAAGGATCTGCGCGAAGTCACGGGTCTTGTAGCCGCTGCTGGCCTTGATGGTGTTGCCGTGCATCGGGTCGGAGCTCCACAGCACCTGCTTGCCTTCGCGCTGGACCGCGCGGATCAGTGCCGGCAGATGATCGCCGACCTTGTTCGCACCCATCCGCGCGATCAGGTTCAAGCGGCCCGGATCGTTGTCCGGGTTGAGCACGTCGATCAGGCGGATCAGGTCATCAGGGTTCATGCTCGGGCCGACTTTGACCCCGATCGGGTTGTTCACCCCGCGCAGGAATTCAACGTGCGCGCCGTCGAGCTGACGCGTGCGGTCGCCGATCCACAGCATGTGCGCCGAGCAATCGTAGTAATCGTTGGTCAGGCTGTCACGGCGGACGAAGGCTTCTTCGTAGTTCAGCAGCAGCGCTTCGTGGGCTGTGAAGAAACTGGTTTCGCGCAGTTGCGGCGAGCTGTCCATGCCGCAGGCGCGCATGAACGCGAGGGTTTCATCGATGCGGTCGGCGAGGTGGCTGTACTTCTCGGCCAGCGCCGAGTTGGCGATGAAATCCAGGTTCCACTTGTGCACTTGGTGCAGGTCGGCGAAACCGCCCTGGGCGAAAGCGCGCAACAGGTTCAAGGTTGCTGTGGACTGATGATAGGACTGCAGCAAACGCTCCGGATCGGGCACGCGGCTCTTTTCGTCGAAGCCGATACCGTTGACGATGTCGCCACGGTAGGCCGGCAGGGTTACGCCGCCGATGGTTTCGTCGTTGGCCGAACGCGGTTTGGCGAACTGGCCGGCCATGCGCCCGACCTTGACCACCGGGCAGCCAGCGGCGAAGGTCATGACGATTGCCATTTGCAGCAACACTTTGAAGGTGTCGCGGATCTTCGCGGCGGAGAATTCGGCGAAACTTTCCGCGCAGTCGCCGCCCTGCAACAGGAACGCGCGGCCCTGAGTGACTTCGGCAAACTGCCGGCGCAGCTCGCGCGCTTCGCCGGCGAACACCAGCGGCGGATAGCTGGCCAGGGTTTGCTCGACCTGGCGCAGGTGCGCGGCGTCGGGGTATTGCGGTTGTTGCTGGATCGGCAGGGCGCGCCAGCTGTCAGGGCTCCACGGTTGGCTCATCACGGTCTCGAAGTTCATACGCAGGGAAGCGCCATGTTAGCAGCAATTAGTGCGTGACCTGCTCCCGCCCCATCGCCGACAATCGCCGCTTTGCCACGGCGCCACAGCGGTGCCATCGCGTCACCGCGCCCGGTGACCATCAGGAGACGAAATGACTGAGGAGCGCGTCGAGCATCTGCTCGCCGAAGTACAGGATGAGTTCGGCGTGATTCGCGTGCTGGAAGTGGCCGATTACCGCTTTCTCGAGTTCGGCGATGCGATCGAGCAGAGCTGCGTGTTCACTGCCGACCCGAGCTGGCTGGAGTACGACTACACCCGCGCCATGCTGATCGGCGCGCTGTGCCACGAGCAGCCGGAGAGCGCGCTGTTTCTCGGTTTGGGTGCGGGCACGCTGACCCAGGCTTGCCTGAAGTTTCTGCCGCTGGAAGACGTCGAGGCCATCGAACTGCGCCCGGACGTGCCGCGCCTGGCCATCGAATATCTCGGTCTGGATGATGATCCGCGGTTGTACATCCGCGTCGGCGATGCGCTGGAATTGCTGCCGACTGCCGAGCCGGCGGATCTGATTTTCGTCGACCTCTATACCGATGTTGGTCCCGGTGTCGGGCATCTGGCCTGGAGTTTTCTCGGCGATTGTCAGAAGCGCCTGAATCCGGGCGGCTGGCTGGTGATCAACCAGTGGGCCACCGACGATGGCAAACCGCTGGGCGCGGCATTGTTGCGCGGGCTCTATCACCGGCATTACTGGGAGTTGCCGGTGAAGGAGGGCAACGTGATTCTGATCGTTCCGGCGGATCTCGATCAGGCGCTGGACATGCAGGCGCTGACCCAACGAGCCGAAGCGCTGGCGCCGCAGCTGGGTTATTCGTTGCAGTCGTTGATCAACGCGATTCGCCCGGCGACCTGAGCCGGCAGTACCGCCCCCTTC
>NZ_WBRZ01000271.1:0-7237 GCF_008923895.1 Pseudomonas sp. GXM4 | reverse complement strand
GGAGCGTCACGGGCTGCATTCCCACGCGGAGCGTGGGAACGATCAACAGATCAACGTTTCACCGTGAGATCAACCTGAGTCATCCGGCTACGCACGGTAAACACGCCATCGCCGGAAAGAATCGCGCTGCGCGCAAACAGGCGCCCGCTCTCCCAGTTCGAAAGACCCAGCTCAGGCTTGTTCAACGCGTACTGGCCATCGACCCAACGGGTGATGCCGTTGCCTACGAACGGCGCATTCACCGCGTTGTAGAAACGTTCCTGAACCGCCGCCGCCTCGCTGATCAACGACACGGTGAATTGTGGGCTGTAACGGTTGAACAGCGCAATCGCCTGATCCAGATCGTCAACAATCATCAGGCTGACTTCCGGGGTTTCTTCCCATTCCCACTCGCGGCCCAGCTCCGACTCGGGCAAAGACTCGGCCAGCGCTTCGGTCTGGTAACCCTCGGCGCGATAAACCTCGACTGTTGCGTTCTGCCATTCGCTTGGCAGGCAACTTTCACTGCCCGCGACGATGTGCAATTTGCAGCCTTGGCCGCGCGCAGTACCGGCGTCTTTCAAGGCATCGAGGAACAGCGGCACCAGCTCATCGGCGCGTTCGCGCTGAATCAGGCAGACGTTCAGGGTATTGCAGACCTTGCGGTCCAGCGAGTTGCGCACCACTGCCGCGAAGCGAGTGGCGTCGGCGTCACGGTCGGCGATCAGCCACGCGCCGCCGGTGCCGTGCAGGCTGACGGCAGTGCCGGCCTGCTGGGCGATGCTGCCCAACTGACTGACCGCACGGCCCGAGCCGCGCGCCACCGCCAGCGACAGACGCCGATCGGCAAACATCGCCCAGCCGGCGGCGTGATTGACGCTCTCCACCAACGACACCGCGCCAACCGGCAAGCCGGCTTCGGCCAGTGCCGGGTTCAAGGCGTGAGTGACGATGGCTTGCGCAGTGCCCAACGCATCGCTGCCGATACGCAGCACAGCCGTATTGCCGGTGCGCAACACGCCGGCGGCGTCGGCAAATACGTTGGGCCGACCTTCGAAGACAAACGCGACGATGCCCAGCGGCGAGACTACTTGCTCAACCTTCCAGCCATCGTGCTCGACACTGCTGATCACTTTGCCCCGGGTCGGTGGCGCATCACGCCAGGCGCGCAGCCCGGCGATCATGTCGCGGCGCATGCGTTCATCAGCGAGCAAGCGTGTGGTCGAGCGACCGCGCGCCTTGGCCCGTTCGATGTCGGCGCGGTTGGCGGCTTCGATCTGCGTCCAGCATTCAGGACTTTCCAGGCGCTGAGCGAACAGATCGAAAAACTGGCTGATGGCTTCATCGGAGACCGCTGACAACGCTGTGAATGCCGCAGCCGCACGCTCGATTGCCACCGAGGCGGCCTGTTGATCGGCCACGGGGATCAGCAACAACTCGCCACTGACCTGCTCGACCAGCAGATGGTCACCGGGCTGAAACCGCGCGGCCAGTTCGGGGCTGACCACGGTGACGCGGTTACCAGCGAAAGGGATCGGCGTGCCAGCGACTAGACGTTCGAGCGCAAGAGACATGAAGCGGATTCACCATGCAGAGGGCGGCCGGAAAATGTAGCGGATTACTGGCTGAAATACACCTCCTCAAACACTAAAGAAACCTGTGGGAGCTGGCTTGCCAGCGATAGCGGTGGTTCAGGCAAATTTATAGTGACTGACAGGGCCTCATCGCTGGCAAGCCAGCTCCCACAGGGTCATGTGGTGTTCCGGTGGGTCAGAACACCGACCAGCCAATCCGCGAGCTCAGCAGTTCCAGCGCCGCCATCCCCGCCAGCGAGTTGCCGGCCGCATTCAACTCCGGCGACCACACGCACACGCTGAACTGCCCCGGCACCACCGCAACGATACCGCCGCCGACCCCGCTCTTGCCCGGCAGGCCGACGCGATAAGCGAAGTTGCCCGCCTCGTCATACAGACCGCTGGTGGCCATGATCGAGTTGACCTGCTGGGTCTGGCGGCGCGTCAGGATCTGCTCGCCGCTGTGCTTGCAGAACCCGTCATTGGCCAGAAAGCAGAACGCCCGGGCCAGATCGATGCAATTCATCCGCAGCGCGCAATGGCTGAAATAGCTGCGCAGCACCGCTTCGACATCGTTGTGGAAATTGCCGAACGACTGCATCAGATAGGCCATCGCCGCATTGCGCGCGCGGTGCTGGTATTCGGACTCGGCGACCTTGCCGTCGATCATGATCTGCGGGTTGCCGGACAGGCGTCGGACGAAGTCGCGCATCGACAATGTCGGCGCGGCGAAGCGCGACTGGTTGATGTCGCAGATCACCAGCGCCCCGGCGTTGATGAACGGATTGCGCGGGCGGCCGCGCTCGAATTCCAGTTGCACCAGCGAATTGAACGGCTGGCCGGACGGCTCGTGGCCAAGCCGCTCCCAGATCGCTTCGCCGGAGTGATCGATGGCCTGCACCAGGCTGAATACCTTGGAAATACTCTGCACCGAGAACGGCGTTTCAGCGTCGCCGGCGCAATACATTTCGCCGTCGTTACTGTACACGGCGATTCCCAACTGGTTGGCCGGCACCGTGCCGAGGGCGGGAATATAGTCAGCAACTTTGCCCTGCCCGATCAGGGGCCGGACCGCGTCAAGGATCTCGTTCAACAGCGCTTGCATGCCGGGTTCCGAAAGTCTCGCCCCATGGGATCGCGGGGACACTGGGGCTAGACGCTGCGCCCGCCGGTCGCATCACACCGGCAAGCATCAGGCAGAATGTTCTAGGCTGGAGCGGACCATTCAGACACGGGAGAGCACCATGCACCTCGAAGGCTCCTGCCATTGCGGCGAAGTCACGTTCAGCCTCGACAGCGCCCATCCTTATCCCTATCAACGCTGCTATTGCTCGATCTGCCGCAAGACCCAGGGCGGCGGCGGTTATGCGATCAACCTTGGCGGCGACGCGACCACTCTCAAGGTTCGCGGACGCAAAAACATCAGCATCTATCACGCGAAGATGAAAGCTGAAGGCGATAAACGCGCCCATCGCAGCAGCGCCGAGCGTCACTTCTGCTCGCTGTGCGGCAGCGGCCTGTGGCTGTTCAGCCCGGAGTGGCCAGAGCTGATTCATCCATTCGCCTCGGCGATCGATACGCCGCTGCCGGTGCCGCCGGAACACACGCACCTGATGCTTGGCTCGAAAGCGCCCTGGGTTGAAGTCGAGGCGAAGCCGAATGATCAGCAGTTCGATGAATATCCCGAAGAATCGATCGCCCAGTGGCATGAGCGACTCGGCGTGACTCGCTGAACACCGCGCCCTTCGCGAGCAGGCTCGCTCCCACATTTGGATTGCGATCACCTGTGGGAGCGAACCTGCTCGCGAAGGGGCCGGGTCAGGCAATATCAATCAGTCCAGATGCGCCCAGGTCATCCTGAACAACGCCCCGCCCCACACCGATTCGCCAACCTCAACCTGCCCGCCATGGGACTGCGACACCCGCCGCACCAACGCCAGGCCCAATCCAAAACCGCCAGTGCGCCGATCCCGGCTGGCGTCCAGTCGGGAAAACGGTTCGAAGATTTTCTCCCGTCCCTCCAGCGGCACACCCGGGCCGTCATCGCTGACCCGCACTTCATAGTCATCGCCACTGCGCTGCAGCGACACCTCGACGCGCTGCTCGGCATAGCGAATGGCATTGCGCAAAAGGTTGATCACCGCCCGCGCCATGAAGCGCGGTTCGATGCTTACCGTGTCGACCTGGCAACCGGCGATCGACAACTGCACCCCCACTGCTTCGGCCTCAAGCGCCACACTGCCGACGACGCTGTCTAGCCAGTCGGCCGCGTGAATATTCTCCCGTTTGATCACTGTCGCGCCATGCTCGAGGCTGGCGTAGGTCAGCAGCTCCGAGACCATCTCCTCCAGCTCACCAAGGTCGGCATACATGTCGGCGATCAGCTCGCGATTCTCGCTGGCGTCCGGTAGCTGTTTGAGCTGATCAAGTTCGAACGACAGCCGCGCAATCGGTGTGCGCAATTCGTGAGACACCGCGTTGGTCAGTTCGCGCTGGTTGGCGATCAAGCCTTCGATGCGCGCCGCCATCAGATTGAAGTGCTCGGCCAGATCGCGGATGTTCGAGCGCCGCGACAACTGAATGCGCACCGACAGATCGTTGTCGCCGAAACGCTCGGCCGCCAGCCGCAGCTTTTCCAGATCGCGCCAGTGCGGGCGCACCCAGAAAAACAGCACGATGCCGATCAGTACCGCGAGCATCATGTAGGCCGCGGTGATGTAGAACGGCATCAGACTCGGCTCCGGCGGCAGCTTGATGCTGAGCAATTGCGAGCCACCATCGATGTTGCTGATGAACTGCGTGTAATCGTCGCGGATCACCAACAGGTTCCGCGCGAGCTCGGCTTTTTCCTGCGGTGTCAGGGCCAGTTGATCGGCCTCGACCAGACTCAGCGACAGACCGTAATGCGCACGCAATGAATCGAGTTTCTGTTCACGCTCGGCGCCCTGGCGGCCTTGCAGATGATCGACCAGCGACCACGCCTGACCACGCACGGCTTCACGGTTGTAATCCTGCGTCTGGCTGTCGAGCAACGCATTGAAGGTGTGCTCGACCGCCTGCAAGGCCAGCACCAGACCCACCGTCATCACCAGAAACAGCCCGAGGAACAAGCGCAGCATCTACAGCTCCCACGCGAACGGATTGAACAGATAGCCCTTGCCCCATACGGTCTTGATGCACACCGGCTCGCGGGGATTGTCCTTGAGTTTGTTGCGCAATTTGCTGATGTAGACGTCGACGCTGCGGTTGAGGCCGTCGAAGGCAATGCCGCGCATGCGATTGAGAATGTCATCGCGGGAAAGAATCTTGCCCGCCGCGCTGGCGAGCAACCAGAGCAATTCGAACTCCATGGTGGTCAGCTCGATCAGCTCACCGGTCAGGCGCACTTCCCGGCAACTGCGATCGATGCTCAATTGCCCGAACTCAAGAAAACTCACCACGCTGCTGTCCGGCGTCTGCCGCCGTTGCAGCGCCCGTAGCCGCGCAAGCAATACCGGCGGTTTGATCGGTTTGATCACGTAGTCGTCAGCGCCGGACTCCAGACCGAGGATGTGATCGAGATCGTCTTCCTTGGCCGTAAGGATCACGATCGGCGTGTCCGAGACACTGCGAATTTCCCGGCATACCTGCAAACCGCTCTGCCCCGGCAACATCAGGTCGAGCACCAGCACTTTCGGCTTGAATTCCAGGAATGCAGCCATGGCCAGATCACCGCGATGCACCGTGCGCACCTCGTAGCCGTGCTGTTCTAGAAAGTGTGCGATCAGTGCGGCGAGACGCTCATCGTCTTCGACCAGCAGAACTTTGCCGAAACCCAGGTTATCCATAACAACCGTTGCCAAGCCAAACGTGGAAGGGCCGATATTATGCTGGCATTCATCGAACAGGCGATGACGGCAGACAGCAAAAACCGGCCACTCGGGCCGGTTTTCGGTGATGTTTCATACTCTTAAGAGTTTTTAACAAATTCAGGCGGGCACACCGCTGTGGAAACGGAATTCCTCGTCCGGCGATTCGATCAGTTCCTGCTCGGCCGCACGGACGCGGTCGATCACCTGCGCGACATCCTTGGCATCACCATACTGATAGGCCAGCTTCAAATAACCCTGAAAATGCCGCGCCTCGCTTTTCAGCAAACCGAAATAGAACTTGCCCAGTTCTTCATCCAGATGCGGCACCAATGCTTCAAAGCGTTCGCAACTGCGCGCTTCGATGAAAGCGCCAACCACCAGCGTATCCACCAGTTTCACCGGTTCGTGGCTGCGCACCACTTTGCGCAGGCCCGAGGCGTAGCGGCCGGCGTGCAGCTGACGCAACTCGATCTTGCGCCGTTTCATGATGCGCATGACTTGCTCGTGGTGCACCAGTTCTTCCCGGGCCAGGCGCGACATCATGTTGATCAGGTCGACATGGGCGTGGTACTTGGCAATCAGGCTCAGCGCCGTGCTGGCGGCCTTGAACTCGCAGTTCTTGTGATCGATCAGCAGGGTTTCCTGATCGGCCAGTGCCGCCTGGACCCAGGCGTCGGGCGTGCGGCAGCCAAGGAATTCGTGGATTTCGGGAAGGATCATGGGGCTCACGGTAAAAGGTGTTCGAGCGAAGGGCGCCGATTATACCGGCCTGCCCGCAGACCACCAGCGGCGGCTGTTGATATGCATCAAGTCGCAGACGTTCGGGTAGCAACTATAGTTGTGCAACGCCGTGCCTTTTCTTTGCTGGAGACTCCGCTCATGCAAGCCATTCGCAGCATTCTGGTGGTCATCGAACCTGAACATGCAGAAAGCCTGGCGCTCAAGCGCGCCAAGCTGATCGCCGGTGTCACCCAGGCCCATCTGCATCTGCTGGTGTGTGACAAGAAGCATGACCACGCCGGCCTGCTCAGCGTGCTCAAGGCGGCATTGCTCGCCGAAGGCTACAGCGTGACCACCGAACAGGCGTGGAACGAGAGCCTGCACGAAACCATCATCGATGTGCAGCAGGCCGAGGGTTGCGGCCTGGTGATCAAACAGCACTTCCCCGACAGCTCGCTGAAAAAGGCCCTGCTGACCCCGGCCGACTGGAAGCTGCTGCGCCACTGCCCTACCCCGGTGCTGCTGGTGAAAACCGCCGGTTCGTGGAAGGACAAAGTGATTCTCGCCGCCGTCGATGTCGGCAATGCCGATGGTGAGCATCGGCATCTGCACAGCACCATCATTGATCACGGCTACGACATCGCCAGTCTGGCCAAGGCACATCTGCATGTGATTACCGCGCATCCGTCGCCGATGCTCTCGGCGGCGGACCCGACGTTTCAGCTGAAATCGACCATAGAAGCCAAATACCGCGAGCAGTGCCGGGCGTTTCAGGCGGAGTTCGATGTCGATGACGAGCACCTGCACGTTGAGGAAGGCCCGGCAGATGTGCTGATCCCGTTCATGGCGCACAAGCTGCAGGCGGCAGTAACGGTAATTGGCACGGTGGCGCGCAGTGGTCTGTCAGGCGCGTTGATCGGCAATACGGCGGAAGCGGTACTGGATACGCTGGAAAGCGATGTGCTGGTACTCAAGCCGCAGGAGGTTGAGGATCATCTGGTGGAATTGACGGCAAAACACTGAGGATTGCCATGTCTGACTGGCGCTTTCGCGAGCAGGCTCGCTCCCACATCTGGAATGCATTTCCCTGTGGGAGCGAGCCTGCTCGCGAAG
>NZ_WBRZ01000270.1:0-7249 GCF_008923895.1 Pseudomonas sp. GXM4 | reverse complement strand
CGAAAGCGCCGGGTCTGGCAATGAAGATGTCGACTGGAGGGGCCTCTTCGCGAGCAAGCTCGCTCCCACAGGGGTTGGCGGTAGCTTGGGGATTTGAATACATGACCATTCGCCGGGGTGATGAGGCAAATCTCATCAGAGGGACTTGCAGGATCGGTATTATGGTATACCATCAGACGCACAGACACTCTCAATCCCCCAACGGAGCAGCTCATGAGTTTCGAAATTCGCAAGATCGTCAGCTATGTCGAAGAAACCTTCATCGAAGGCGGCAAGGCTACTGACAAGCCGGTGACCATGGTCGGCCTCGCCGTGGTGATGAAGAACCCGTGGGTGGGCAACGGTTTTGTCGAAGACCTCAAGCCGCAGATCCGCGCCAACTGCTCCGACCTCGGCGCAATGATGGTCGAACGCTTGGTCGGCATCATCGGCGGTGCCGAGAAGATCGAGGCGTACGGCAAAGCGGCGGTCGTCGGCGCTGATGGCGAGATCGAGCACGCGTCGGCGGTGATCCACACCCTGCGCTTCGGTAACCACTATCGCGAAGCGGTAAAAGCCAAGAGCTACCTGAGCTTTACCAACAAGCGCGGCGGCCCGGGCACTTCAATTCAGATCCCGATGATGCACAAGGACGACGAAGGCCTGCGTTCGCACTACATCACCCTGGAAATGCAGATCGAAGACGCGCCTCGTGCCGACGAAATCGTCGTCGTGCTCGGTTGCGCCGACGGTGGCCGCCTGCACCCGCGCATCGGCAACCGCTACATCGATCTGGAAGAACTGGCTGCCGAAAAAGCCCAGTAATCACAATAAAAAGGCATTGCAGGAGCGCTCCATGATTCGGCTCACCGCTGAACTCACCCCGGCTGGCACCAGTTACCTGGCGACCGGCCAAGGCCAGCCCGTGGTCTTGATCCACGGCGTGGGCCTGAACAAAGAAATGTGGGGCGGGCAGATTGTCGGCCTCGCCAGCCAGTACCAAGTGATCGCCTACGACATGCTCGGCCACGGCGCCAGCCCGCGCCCGGCCAGCGGTACCGACCTGCTCGGTTACGCCGATCAGTTGCTCGAGCTGCTCGATCACCTCAATCTGCCCCAGGCAGCGGTGATCGGTTTCTCCATGGGCGGCCTGGTCGCGCGGGCCTTCGCCCTGCATTACCCGGAGCGCCTGCAAAGCCTGGTGGTGTTGAACAGCGTGTTCAACCGCAGCGAAGAACAGCGTGCTGGCGTGATTGCCCGCACTGCCCAGGCTGCCGAACACGGCCCGGACGCCAATGCCGAAGCGGCGTTGTCGCGCTGGTTCAGCCGTGAATATCAGGCGGCCAACCCGGCGCAGATCGCCGCGTTGCGCCAGACTCTGGCCAACAACGATCCGCAGGGCTACCTGACCACCTACGAATTGTTTGCCACCCAGGACATGTACCGCGCCGACGACCTGAGCAGCATTCAGGCGCCGACGCTGATCGCCACTGGCGAGCTTGACCCTGGCTCGACGCCGGAAATGGCCGAGCAACTGGCCCGACGCATCCCCGCTGCGAAGGTTGCCGTGCTGCCCGAGCAACGGCATATGATGCCGGTAGAGTCGCCACGTCTGGTCAATCAGATGCTGCTGGAATTTCTTCAATTCGCACACTCCCGACAAAACCATATAAAGGGGATCGTTGCATGACACTCGCACGCTTCCAGATGTGCATCGGCGGAGACTGGGTCGACGCCCTCTCCGGCAAGACCTTCGAAAGCCTCAACCCGGCCTCCGCGCAAGCCTGGGCGGAACTGCCCGACGCCGATGAAGCGGACGTCGAACGCGCCGTGCAAGCAGCGCAAAATGCCTTCGACAGCCCGGCCTGGCGCGGCCTGACCGCCACTGCGCGGGGCAAACTGCTGCGCCGCCTCGGTGATCTGATCGCAGAAAACAAGGAACACCTGGCGCAGCTGGAAAGCCGCGACAACGGCAAGCTGATCCGCGAAACCCGTGGCCAGGTCAGCTATCTGCCGGAGTTCTTCCACTACACCGCAGGCCTCGCTGACAAACTGGAAGGCGGCACCCTGCCGCTGGATAAACCGGATCTGTTTGCCTACACCGTGCACGAAGCCATGGGTGTGGTCGCCGCGATCATTCCATGGAACAGCCCGCTGTACCTGACCGCGATCAAACTGGCCCCGGCCCTCGCCGCCGGCAACACGATTGTGATCAAGCCGTCCGAGCACGCCTCGGCGACCATTCTCGAGCTGGCGCGTCTGGCCCTCGAAGCCGGAATTCCGCCGGGCGTGGTCAACGTCGTCACCGGTTACGGCCCGAGCACCGGCGCCGCCCTCACCCGCCATCCGCTGATCCGCAAGATCGCCTTCACCGGCGGCGCGGCCACGGCGCGGCATGTAGTGCGCAGCAGCGCCGAGAATTTCGCCAAGCTGTCGCTGGAGCTGGGCGGCAAGTCGCCGAATATCATCTTCGCCGACGCCGATCTCGACAGCGCGATCAACGGTGCGATTGCCGGCATCTACGCAGCGTCCGGGCAGAGTTGCGTGTCCGGTTCGCGCTTGCTGGTGCAGGACGAAATCTACGACGAATTCGTCAACCGTCTGGTCGAGCGCGCCCAGCGCATCCGCATCGGCAACCCGCAGGAAGACCACAGTGAAATGGGTCCAATGGCCACCGCGCAGCAACTGGCGGTGGTCGAAGGTCTGGTCGCTGACGCGATCGCCGAAGGCGCGCGTTTGCGCACCGGTGGCAAGCGTCCGGCGGATCTCGGTGAAGGCTGGTTCTACGAGCCGACGCTGTTCGAGTGCGACCGCAATTCGATGAAGATCATGCAGGAAGAAGTCTTCGGCCCGGTCGCCTCGGTGATTCGTTTCAAAGACGAAGCCGAAGCGCTGGCGATCGCCAATGACTCACAGTTCGGCCTCGCCGCCGGCATCTGGACCCGTGACCTCGGCCGCGCCCATCGTCTGGCACGCGATGTGCGCTCGGGGATCATCTGGGTCAACACTTACCGCGCGGTGTCGGCGATGGCGCCGATCGGCGGCTTCAAGAACAGTGGCTATGGACGCGAAAGCGGCATCGATTCGGTGCTGGCCTACACCGAACTGAAAACGGTGTGGATCAACCTCTCCCAGGCGCCAATGCCTGATCCGTTTGTGATGCGCTAGGAGTCCTGCGAAATGATCGAACCCGGCATTTACAAAGACGTCATGAGCTCGTTCCCGTCCGGCGTTACGGTGGTCACCACCCTCGACCCGGACGGCGGCATCGTCGGCATCACCGCCAGCGCGTTCAGCGCGCTGTCGATCGACCCGGCGCTGGTGCTGTTCTGCCCCAACTATGCGTCCGACACCTACCCGGTACTGCGCGACAGCAAGAAATTCGCCATCCATTTGCTCTCCGCCGAGCAGACTGCCGAAGCCTACGCGTTCGCCGGCAAGGGCAAGGAAAAGGCCAAGGGCATCGAGTGGCACCTGAGCGATCTGGGCAACCCGATTCTGGCCAAGGCCACGGCGATCATCGAGTGCGAGTTGTGGCGTGAATACGACGGCGGCGATCACGCGATCATTGTCGGCGCAGTGAAGAACCTGATCCTGCCCGAGCAACCGGTGACGCCGATGATTTATCACAAGGGCAAGTTGGGTGCGTTGCCGCCCCTTGTTTGAGAACAATACAAAACCCTGTGGGAGCTGGCTTGCCAGCGATGGCGACGGAACATTCAACATCAATGCTGACTGAACTACCGCTATCGCTGGCAAGCCAGCTCCCACAGGATTGAGGTGAGGCGAAAGAAATGAGTAACGAGAAGTATGAAAAAGGTCTGAAAATCCGCACCCAGGTATTGGGCGAAGCCTACGTGCAGCGCTCGATCGAGAACGCCGACGACTTCACCCGCCCGCTGCAGGAAATGGTCACTGAATACTGCTGGGGCCATGTCTGGGGGCGTGAGGGTCTGTCGCTCAAGGAGCGCAGCATGATCAACCTGGCGATGATCTCGGCGCTCAACCGCCCGCATGAACTCAAGCTGCATGTGCGTGGCGCCTTGCGTAACGGCCTGAGTCGTGAGCAAATACGCGAAATTCTGCTTCAGGTCGGCATTTATTGCGGCGTTCCGGCGGCCGTGGACAGTTTCCGGCTGGCCCGTGAAGCCTTTGCCGAAGCCGACGCCGAGGCCTCCAGTTAACCCTCGGCTGTTTTGATGCCCGTCTGGCATGGACAGCCAAGCTCAAGAGCGGACCCCATGAAACGCCAGCCACTCGACGACAGCTTCAAGGTCAATCGCAACCCCGTTACCCTGCGCGAAATCGTGCTGGACAAACTGCGTAGCGCGATCATGAATTTCCAGCTCATGCCAGGTGATCGTCTGGTCGAACGCGACCTCTGTGATCGCCTCGGTGTCAGCCGCACTTCGGTGCGCGAAGCCTTGCGTCACCTAGAATCCGAAGGTCTTGTCGAATTCGCCGACGCCAAAGGCCCGCGCGTGGCCATCATCACCCTCGACGACGCCGTCGATATCTACGAATTGCGTTGCGTGCTCGAAGGCCTGATCGTCCAGCTGTTCACCCTGCGCGCCAAAGCCAAGGACATCAAAGCCCTGGAAAAAGCCCTCGATGACAACCGCAAGGCGTTGAAGGACGGCGAGCTGCAACAGGTGATCGACTCGGTGCAGGGCTTCTACGACGTGCTGCTCGAAGGCTCGGGCAACCATGTCGCCGCTACGCAATTGCGTCAGTTGCAGGCGCGCATCAGCTATCTGCGCGCGACCTCGGTCTCCCAGGAAAACCGACGCGGCGCGAGTAATCACGAGATGGAAAAAATGGTCGAGGCGATCAAGAGCGGCGATCCGCTGGCGGCGCATCAGGCGTGTGTCGATCACGTCCGCGCGGCCGCCGCCGTGGCCCTCGATTACCTCAAGCGCAAGCAGGAAGAGACCGGCGTCGCCGTCAAAGGTACCCCGGCGATCACCCTGCCGATCGCGCTGAAAGAACCCCGCATAGGTCAATGACATGTTCAGCCCGAGCTTTTGCCCGAAATGCGGTGGCCCTGACCTCGGTCAGCAGACGCCGCCGGGTGATACGCACGAGCGCCTGATGTGCCGCGGCTGCGGCTATATCCACTACGTCAATCCGAAGATCATTGCCGGCTGCATCATCGAGCAGGACGGCAAATACCTCCTGTGCCAACGGGCGATCCCACCACGCCCGGGCACCTGGACCCTGCCGGCCGGTTTCATGGAAAGCTTTGAGACCACCGAGCAGGCGGCGCTGCGCGAAGTCTGGGAAGAAAGCGGCGTGCGCGCGGAAATCGTCTCGCCGTATTCGATCTTCAGCGTGCCGAAGATCAGCGAGGTGTACATCATCTTCCGCGCCATCGCCCTGGAGATCACCGGGCAGTACGGGCCGGAGACCATGGATTACAAATTCTTCGCCCCGGAAGAGATTCCCTGGGAGCAGATCTACTACCCGGCGATCCGGCAGATTCTCGAGCGCTATATCGAAGAGCGCCAGGCTGGGGTTTACGGGATCTACATGGGCAATGATGACAGCGGCAAGATCCATTTCATGCGCTAAAAATCACCTTCCCCCTGATCATTCCCACGCTCCGCGTGGGAATGCCTCTACGGACGCTCCGCGTTCGGCTCTGGATGGGACGCAAAGCGTCCCGGGCTGCATTCCCACGCGGAGCGTGGGAACGATCATGCAGCTTAGATCGGTGTGAAGGCCTCAACGATGATGATCTCCGCCCTCGCCCATTCTTCGCGGTAGCTCTTCGCCTCCTGATACGCCGCCGAGCGGTAGCACGCCACGGCTGTTTCGTAGCTTTCAAACTCGATGATCACCGTGCGCTGCGGCGTCTGCCGCCCTTCCAGCGCTTCACTGCGCCCGCCTCTGGCCAGGAACTTGCCGCCGAATGCAGCAATCGCCTGCGGGGTGCGCTGGGTGTATTGGCTGTAGTGCTCGGCATCGGCTATATCCACATGTGCAATCCAGTACGCCTTCATAGTGACCTCTTTGTTGATTTTGTATTATGGTATACCAATATATTTCCAACGAACCCTGAGAGTCCAGCATGGCCTTCAACAGCATCGAAGAAATCATCGAAGATTATCGTCTCGGCAAAATGGTCCTGCTGGTCGATGACGAAGACCGCGAGAACGAAGGCGACCTGCTGCTGGCCGCTGATCGTTGCACACCGGAGGCTATCAGCTTCATGGCCCGCGAGGCACGCGGGCTGATCTGCCTGACCCTGACCGACGAACATTGTCAGCGCTTGGGCCTGGAGCAAATGGTACCCGCCAACGGCAGTGTGTTCAGCACTGCATTTACCGTGTCGATCGAAGCGGCGGTCGGCGTGACTACCGGCATTTCCGCCGCAGATCGCGCCTGTACAGTCGCCGCCGCCGTCGCGCCGAATGCCCGCGCCGAAGACCTGGTGCAGCCCGGCCACATCTTCCCGTTGCGCGCCAAGGAAGGTGGCGTGCTGACCCGCGCCGGGCACACCGAGGCCGGCTGCGATCTGGCGCGTCTGGCCGGTTTCACCCCCGCCTCGGTGATCGTCGAAGTGATGAACGACGACGGCACCATGGCCCGCCGCCCGGATCTGGAGCAGTTCGCGCGCAAGCACGGGATCAAGATCGGCACCATTGCCGACCTGATCCACTACCGCCTGAGCACCGAGCACACCATCGAACGCATCGGTGAACGAGAGCTGCCGACGGTGCATGGCACGTTCCGTTTGATCACCTTCGAAGATCGCATCGAAGGTGGCGTGCACATGGCGATGGTCATGGGCGACCTGCGCCGCGAAGAGCCGACACTGGTGCGCGTGCACGTGATCGATCCGCTGCGCGATCTGGTCGGCGCCGAGTACAGCGGGCCGACGAACTGGACGCTGTGGGCGGCGCTGCAACGGGTCGCGGCGGAAGGTCATGGGGTTGTGGTGGTGCTGGCCAATCATGAATCGTCACAGGCGTTGCTCGAACGCGTGCCGCAGTTGACCCAGCCGCCACGGCAGTTCAGCCGTTCGCAATCGCGGATCTATTCCGAAGTCGGGACGGGGGCGCAGATTCTGCAGAACCTTGGGGTTGGCAAGCTGCGCCACCTCGGTCCGCCGCTGAAGTACGCGGGGTTGACCGGGTATGACCTCGAGGTGGTTGAGAGCATCCCTTTCACTGAATAAGCCTGCTATCGATAATCCCCTGTGGCGAGGGGATTTATCCCCGTCGGGCTGCGAAGCGGCCCCGATTCCTGCCAACGCGATCCGCCAGAA
>NZ_WBRZ01000027.1:0-36147 GCF_008923895.1 Pseudomonas sp. GXM4 | reverse complement strand
AAACAGCAATCAAACGTGCAGACGCAAAAAAGCCGGGAATTTCCCGGCTGCCGCCTCATACACACGTTTTCCGAAAGGATCACCACGCCCGAGGTTTTAGCCGCCGGGCGGACTGATTCAGGTCAACGTCGTATCAAGGTTTGGCTTTTTCCAGATAACGGAAGAAGTCGCTGCTTGGGTCGAGGACCAGGACGTCGGATTTGTTCGCGAAGCTTTCACGGTAGGCACGCAGGCTACGGTAGAAACCGTAGAACTCCTGATCCTGGCCGTAGGCCTTGGAATAGATCGCAGCAGCCTGGGCATCACCGTCACCGCGAACCTCTTCGGATTCACGATAGGCTTCGGCCAGCAGCACGCGGCGTTGACGATCGGCGTCGGCACGGATGCCTTCGGCCAGCTCGTTACCCTTGGCGCGGTGCTCGCGAGCTTCACGCTCACGCTCGGTGCTCATACGTTCGAACACACTGCGGTTCACTTCTTTCGGCAGATCGATGGCCTTGACCCGGACATCGACCACTTCGATACCCAGCTCTTTTTCCGCCATCTTGTTCAGCGACGCGGTGATATCAGCCATCAGCGCATCACGTTCACCCGACACCACTTCGTGCAGGGTGCGCTTGCCGAACTGGTCACGCAGGCCCGATTCGAGACGACGGGACAAACGCTCGTCGGCGATCTGCTTCAGACCCGAAGTCGCGGTGTAGAAGCGCTCGGCATCTTTCACCCGCCACTTGGCGTAGGCATCGACCATCACGGCTTTCTTTTCCAGAGTCAGGAAGCGCTGCGTCGGTGCATCCAGCGTCAGCAGACGCGCATCGAATTTGCGCACCTGGTTGACGTAAGGCACCTTCACATGCAGACCCGGCTGGACATCGGCCTGAACCACACGACCGAATTGCAGCAGCACCGCGCGCTCGGTCTGAGCGACGATGTAGAAGCAATTCCAGCCCACCAGTACCACAACGACGCCAACGATCAGGGCGATCAGCGATTTATTGCTCATCAGCGGGTCTCCCTTGTACGCGTCTGCGGCACGTCAGTGACATGCGGCGTGACGTCCGTGTTGTTGCTGGCGGCCGAACCGGTCACCGGTGCATTACCCGAACTGTTCTGGATCATCTTGTCCAACGGCAGGTAGAGCAGATTGCTCTGGCCGTTCTTGTTGCCGGTCACGAGGACCTTGCTGGTATTGCTGAAGACTTCCTGCATGGTGTCCAGGTACAGACGCTCGCGGGTGACTTCAGGTGCCTTGCGATACTCGGCGACCAGTTTGGTGAAGCGATCGGCCTCACCCTTGGCGCGCGAGATGGTCTCGTCGCGATAACCGTTGGCATCTTCGATGATGCGCTGGGCCTGACCACGGGCTTCCGGCACAACGCCGTTGGCGTAGGTTTCAGCCTGGTTGCGCGAACGCTGCTCGTCTTCACGGGCGCGGATCACGTCATCGAAGGCTTCCTGTACTTCACGCGGTGCCGCTGCACTCTGTACGTTGACCTGGGTGACGGTGATACCGGTGCGATAGGTATCGAGGAAACGTTGCAGACGCTCCTTGATTTCGCTGGCCATCAATTCACGACCTTCGGTCAGCACCTGGTCCATGGCGGTGGAACCGACCACGTGACGCAGTGCACTTTCAGTCGCGTGTTGCAGGCTGATTTCCGGCTGATCGACGTTCAGCACGAAGTCCTGCAGGTTGCTGATCTTGTACTGCACGGTCAGCGGCACTTCGACGATGTTCTCGTCTTCAGTCAGCATCTGGCCCTGCTTGGTGTACGCACGCTCACGCGTCACGTTCTCCATGTACTTCTTGTCGATCGGCGGGAAGTAGATATTCAGACCCGGGCCGACAGTCTCGTAGTACTTGCCGAAGCGCAGCACCACGGCTTGCTCCTGCTCGTCCACCACGTAGACCGCGCTGTACAGCCAGACAGCCGCCAGCACGACCAGGCCGATGCCGAGCAGACCGCCGAAGCCGCCACTGCTGCGCCCCGACCCGCCGCCGTCATCACCGCGTTTCTTACCACCACCGAACAACCCGTTCAGGCTTTCCTGCAGCTTTCGGAAGGCCTCGTCGAGATCCGGTGGCCCCTTGCGGTCGCCGTTATTGCGGCGCTTGCCACCCCAGGGATCCTGATTATTCGAGTTGCCACCCGGCTCATTCCAAGCCATAGCGCTCTCCATCTGATAAAGCAAAGACGCACCCACGGCGCGCCGACCAATGCTACAGAATGCCTGCCGTTGCGGCACAACCGCTTTGTCAGGCTTTTATTGCAAAGTGTGTTGCTCGATGAATTCCATCGGCTGCAATCCTTCGCGGCTTACCAATCGATTCAACTCGATCCGGGGCAAACGAACGGCCAGCAGGCTGACACCTTCTTCATCGTATTCTTCTTTCTGCACCGCCCCGAGTTCGAAGAACTGCGCACGCAGCCGAGCGAATCGTTGCGGCAAGCGCAAGGTACCGACGAACAGATCACTGCCGAGCAACTCGGCGATGGCCTGTTCAAGCAATTCCAGACCGCTGCCATCGCGCGCCGAGAGCCAGACCCGTTGCGGCTTGCCATCGGCATCGCGCTGAATCTGCGGCTCGACGCCTTCAAGCAAATCGAGTTTGTTATAGACCTCGAGGATCGGCAAGTCCTGGGCACCAATCTCGCCCAGCACCACCATCACCTGCTCGATCTGCAACATGCGATCCGGTTCGGCCGCATCGATCACGTGCAACAGCAGGTCGGAATTGCTCGACTCTTCGAGCGTAGACCGAAATGCCTCGACCAGCTTGTGTGGCAGGTGACGAATGAAGCCCACGGTGTCGGCGAGGACAATCGGACCGAGGTCGTCAAGCTCCAGCCGGCGCAGGGTCGGGTCGAGCGTGGCGAACAGTTGATCGGCCGCGTACACCTCGGACTTCGTCACGTTGTTGAAGAGTGTCGATTTGCCCGCGTTGGTGTATCCCACCAGCGAAACGGTAGGAATGTCCGCACGGGATCGGCCACGGCGCGACTGCTCGCGCTGACTGCGCACCTTCTCCAGCCGCCCCTTGATCTGACGCAGGCGAACCCGCAGCAGACGGCGGTCGGTTTCCAGCTGGGTTTCACCCGGGCCGCGCATACCGATACCGCCACCCTGACGTTCAAGGTGAGTCCAGCCGCGAACCAGCCGCGTGCTCATGTGGTCAAGCTGGGCCAGTTCGACCTGCAGCTTGCCCTCATGGGTGCGTGCGCGTTGGGCAAAAATATCGAGAATCAGCCCGGTGCGGTCGATCACGCGACACTCGAAAACACGTTCGAGGTTGCGTTCCTGACTGGGCGTGAGGATGTGATTGAAAATCACCAGATCGGCTTCTTCAGCCTTGACCAGGTCGCGCAGTTCCTCGACCTTGCCGCTGCCGATCAGATATTTGGCGGTTGGCCGATGACGCGGCACGTTGAAAAACGCGACGGTCTCGGCGCCAGCCGAATTTGCCAACTCCTGAAACTCCTGCGGATCTTCGCGCGCCTCAGGGTCCTGTCCATCCAAGTGAACGAGGATGACTCGTTCACCACCACCGTGGCGCTCAAAGAACAAAGGAGACTCCTATCAGGCGTTACCCGGCGCTGCATCGGCATCGCCCTGTTCGTTTTCGGTTGCGCTAGGCAGACGAATTGGACGAACCGGCACGACGGTCGAGATAGCGTGTTTGTAGACCATCTGGCTTACGGTGTTTTTCAGCAGGATCACGAACTGGTCGAACGACTCGATCGTCCCTTGCAGCTTGATACCGTTGACCAGGTAGATGGAAACCCCGACTTTCTCTTTACGTAAAGTGTTCAGGTAAGGGTCTTGTAGCGAATGCCCTTTTGACATGTGCCGCACTCCTTTAAGGATTCAATAATAAAAACAGGTAAATTCAGATGGCTTCGGCCGTCACACCCCCAAGGATAGACGGCAATTGCAAGGACTCAGCTCAATATGGAGATGGTCCCAAGGTATTTCAAGGCGCGTGGCAGATTGTCGCAATCAAGACTGTCCAGCCAATGCAAATCGTCCCAGCTGCGCAGCCAGGTAAACTGGCGTTTGGCCAACTGGCGCGTGGCGATGATGCCCCGCTCCTGCATCTGGGCCAATGTCAGCTTGCCGTCCAGGTAATCCCAGACTTGGCGGTAGCCTACCGCACGTATAGACGGCAACCCCGAATGCAGGTCACTTCTTTTACGCAGGGCTACGACCTCGTCGATGAATCCCTGTTCCAACATATTTGTGAATCTTTGTTCAATTCGCTGGTGCAGAACCTGACGATTCGCCGGAGCAATGGCCAGGTTCGCGACAGTATAGGGCAATTGTTGCCGTCCCGAAGCGGCTGCTTCAGTACTTTGCGCAGATTGTTGCTCGCGCAGGGCGGTCATGCTCTGCCCGCTGACTCGATACACTTCCAGCGCCCGACTCAAGCGCTGCGGATCATTGGGATGAATGCGCGCCGCCGACACCGGATCGATTTGCGCCAGTTGATCGTGCAGGGCTTGCCAGCCGAGGCGTGCAGCTTCTTCCTCGATCTGCGCACGGACCTCAGGATCGGCCGCCGGCATGTCTGCCAGACCTTCGATCAAAGCCTTGTAATAGAGCATGGTGCCGCCGACCAGCAGCGGGATCTTTCCTCGCCCAGTGATTTCGGCCATGGCCTGCAACGCGTCGCGACGGAAATCGGCGGCTGAATACGCTTCAGCGGGGTCGAGGATGTCGATCAGCCGGTGCGGGTATTCGGCCAGCAACTCTTTCGAAGGCTTGGCCGTGCCGATGTCCATGCCGCGGTAGACCAGCGCCGAATCGACACTGATCAACTCGCACGGCAGCACTTGGGTCAGCTCGATGGCCAGATCGGTCTTGCCCGCAGCGGTCGGGCCCATCAGGAAAATCGCTGGAGGAAGCTGGCTCATCAACGACCGCGCAGGAACAGTTTGTCCAGATCGTCCAGACCCAGCTGGGTCCAGGTCGGTCGGCCATGGTTGCATTGACCGCTGCGTTCGGTGTTTTCCATATCACGCAGCAGGCCGTTCATTTCCGGCAGAGCCAGACGCCGGTTGGCGCGGATCGCGCCGTGGCAGGCCATGGTGCCGAGCAGTTCGTTGAGGTGCGCCTGGATACGGTCGCTGGTGCCGTACTCCATCAAATCCGAAAGCACGTCGCCGACCAGTCGATTGGCTTCGGCCTGCTTGAGCAATGCGGGAATCTGCCGGATCGCCAGGGTTTCCGGACCCAGGCGCTGCAATTCAAAACCAAGGCGCTGGAACCACGCGGCGTGTTCTTCAGCGCAATCGGCCTCGCGCTGACTGACCGCCAGCGACTCCGGCACCAGCAACGGCTGGCCACTGAGACCTTCGCTGGCCATGGCGATTTTCAGGCGCTCGTACATGATCCGCTCGTGGGCGGCATGCATGTCCACCAGCACCAGACCATGGGCGTTCTCGGACAAAATATAGATGCCCTTGAGCTGCGCCAGTGCATAGCCGAGCGGCGGGATATCTTCCTGACCGGTCGGCAGTGCGCTGGCATTGGCTTCAGGCAGCGGCGCGAAAAACTCTTTGTAAGCGGCTTGAGCCTCGGCAGCGGGCAGCGCCGATTGCGGACGCGGCGTGTATTGATACTGATAAGCGCCGCCAGCGCTGGCCCCGGATGATGTATTGAACGCCGGCTGCGCCTGCGGCTGCTCCAGCAGCGCATTGGCGGCCAGACGCATCTCGCCTTGTGGGCCGAATTCGCCCGCCTCGATCCCGCTCGGCCGAACGATCGCCGTGGTGACCGAGCCGGCCAGTTGATCTTCCGGACGCACATCGCCCAGCGCACGGTGCAGCGTGCCATACAGGAAGTCGTGGACCATGCGCCCGTCACGGAAGCGCACTTCGTGCTTGGTCGGGTGCACGTTGACATCTACCGCTGCAGGATCGACCTCGAAAAACAGCGCGAAGGTCGGGTGCCGGCCATTGAACAGCACGTCGCGATAAGCCTGGCGTACCGCATGGGCCACCAGTTTGTCGCGCACTGCTCGGCCGTTTACGAAGAAATACTGCAAGTCAGCCTGGCTACGGTTGAAGGTCGGCAAACCGACCCAGCCCCACAGGTGCAGGCCGTTGCGTTCGATCTCGATAGGCAGCGCCTGCTCCAGGAAACCTGAACCGCAGATCGCCGCCACACGCCGCGCACGGGCCGCATCATCGTGGGCCTCGTGCAGGCTGAGGATGGTTTTGCCGTTGTGGCGCAGATGAAAAGCCACGTCGAAGCGCGCCAGCGCCAGACGCTTGATCACTTCTTGCAGGTGATCGAATTCGGTTTTTTCGGTCTTGAGAAATTTGCGCCGGGCCGGGGTGTTGAAAAACAGATCGCGGACTTCCACCGAAGTGCCGACCGGATGCGCCGCCGGCTGCACGCGCGGCGCCATGTCACGGCCTTCAGTCTCGACCTGCCAGGCCTGGTCGGCATCGCGGGTGCGCGAGGTCAGGGTCAGACGCGCCACGGAGCTGATCGACGCCAGCGCCTCGCCACGGAAACCCAGGCTCATCACCTGCTCAAGGTCTTCGAGGTTGCGAATTTTGCTGGTGGCGTGACGGGCCAGGGCGAGCGGCAGGTCATCGGCGGAAATACCGCTGCCGTCATCGCGCACGCGCAGCAACTTGACGCCGCCCTGCTCGACATCGACGTCGATACGCTTGGCGCCGGAGTCGAGGCTGTTTTCCAGCAACTCCTTGATCACCGAAGCCGGGCGCTCAACCACCTCACCGGCGGCAATCTGGTTCGCCAGCCGGGGGCTGAGCAGCTCGATGCGCGCCGTGTTCAATACCTGGTTCATTCTTTCGACGCCAGTTCGGTGCCAGGAATGGTCAGGTGCTGACCGACTTTCAGCTCATCGCTTTTCAGATTGTTGGCGGCGCGCAAGGTGGCCGGCGAAACCTGATAGCGCACGCCGATCATCGCCAGGGTTTCCCCCGGGCCGACACGGTGGTCGCGCGGGCCTTGGGCAATCTTGCCGGAATCACGCAGCCAGGCGATGTAGGTGCCCGGTGGCGGATTCTGCTGGAAGAACTGGCGCACGCCGCTGCTGATCGAACGGGCCAGCGCTTGCTGGTGGCTCGATGCGGACAGTTTGTTCGCTTCGTTGGCGTTGGAGATGAAGCCGGTTTCGACCAGGATCGACGGAATGTCCGGCGACTTCAGCACCATGAACCCGGCTTGTTCCACACGCTGTTTGTGCAGCGGCGTAACGCGACCGATGTTAGTCAGCACCTTCTGGCCGACGTTGAGGCTGGAAGTCAGCGACGCGGTCATCGACAGGTCGAGCAACACGCCGGCGAGCATGCGGTCTTTGTCATCGAGACTGACGTTGCCGGCACCGCCGATCAGGTCGGAACGGTTTTCACTGTCGGCCAGCCAACGGGCGGTCTCGGACGTAGCGCCACGATCAGAGAGGGCGAACACCGACGCACCGAACGCGGCTGCGGACGGCGCGGCGTCGGCGTGGATCGAGACGAACAGGTCGGCGCCCTTCTTGCGGGCGATTTCGGTACGCCCGCGCAATGGAATGAAGTAGTCGCCGGTACGGGTCAGCTCGGCGCGGAAGCCTTTCATGCCGTTGACCTGACGCTGCAGCTCGCGAGCGATCTGCAGTACCACGTCTTTCTCACGCTGGCCGCGCGAACCGGACGCACCCGGGTCTTCGCCACCGTGGCCGGCGTCGATCACCACGATAATGTCGCGTTTGCCGGCCGGGGCTGGCGGCAGCTTGATCGCCGGTTCGGTCGGGGTCACCGGCACTGCCGGCACGGTCGCCACCGATGGCGTCGGGGCTGGCGGCGGCGCGGCATCGGCCGGGTTGTCGAACAGATCGACCACAAGACGGTTGCCATACTGCGCGTTCGGCGCCAGCGAGAAGCTTTTCGGGGTGACGGCTTTTTTCAGGTCGATGACCACGCGCAGGTCGGTCGGGGTGCGCTGGGCCGAGCGCATCGCGGTGATCGGCGTGTTCGCGGTCTGCACGTTCAATGGCGCGCCGAGGGTGGCGCCGTTGATGTCGATCACCAGCCGGTCCGGGGCTGTCAGGGTGAAAACGCTGTGCTGCACCGGGCCACTGAGGTCAAAGACCAGTCGCGTGTTGTCCGGCGCCCGCCACAGGCGCACGCTGTTGACCTTTGAATCGGCCACAGCGTTGACGGTTACTGCCATCAACATCAGTCCAGCGGCAGCCACCAACGCGCGAAAGCGCATACCAAACCCCATCATTTAATTGGATTCCAATGCCAAAGCGGCACACCAGGCCTCGCCACGCGAGCCCTGGGCTAAAATTTTCAGCGAACGCCCGCTGTCTTGCGGGCTAATGGTAATGGTCAGGTCGGGCTTTGGCAAAAAGCCTGCACCTTTATCGGGCCACTCGATCAGGCACAGGGCATCGTCTTCGAAGTAGTCACGGATGCCGAGAAACTCCAGCTCCTCGGGATCGACCAGGCGATACAGGTCGAAGTGGAAGGCACGAATGTCACCGATCTCGTAGGGCTCGACCAATGTGAAGGTCGGACTTTTCACCGCGCCAACATGCCCCAAACCGCGAATGATGCCCCGCGACAGGGTGGTTTTGCCCATACCCAGATTGCCTTCGAGAAAAATCAGGCCATGGCCCTGGGTGACGCGGGCGATCCGTGCGCCAAAGTCGCTCATCGCCTGTTCATCGGCCAGGTACAGGGTTACTTCAGACACGGTGCTTGCTCCTCCAACAACTGACGAATGGCTGGAATCAGATCACTGGCCGCCAGCCCACGGCCGAATTTGCCTTGTTGCATACCCGCGTTGGCGTGCAGCCAGACAGCCAGGCATGCCGCATCGAACGCGTCCATGCCTTGGGCCAGCAATGCGCCGATCAGACCGGCCAGCACATCACCCAACCCGCCTGTGGCCATCGCCGGATGGCCCTGATGACATAGGGCCAGACGCCCATCGGGATGGGCGATCAGACTGCCGGCACCTTTCAGAACCACTACCGCTGAATACTTTTTGCTCAACGCCAGAGCAGCGGCCGGGCGATCGGCCTGCACCTCGGTGGTGCTGACGCCAAGCAAGCGCGCCGCTTCACCCGGATGCGGGGTGATCACGCAATCCTTGGGCAACTGGACAAAATCGCTGGCCAGCAGGTTCAACGCGTCAGCGTCCCACACCTGCGGCAATGGTGCATTGGCGGCAGCCGACAACAGGGCACGGCCCCAACTGGCCTGACCGAGGCCCGGTCCGACCACCAATACCGAAACCTTTTCCAGCAGCCCCATCAGTTGATTGGCTGACGAAGTGCCGAGCGCCATCGCCTCCGGCACCCGGGTCAGCGCCGCCGGCACATGCTCTGGGCGAGTCGCCAGCGAGGCCATGCCCGCGCCGCCGCGCAAGGCCATTTCTGTGCTGAGCAGAATCGCTCCGCCGAAACCGTGATCGCCGCCGATCAGCAACACGTGGCCAAAGCGGCCCTTGTGCGAGGTCGGCGCGCGCGGCGCAAGTGCTGGAAGATTAGCGGCGCTCAGGCGCTGAGCGCAGACAGGAATGTCACTGAAAATTTCGTCGGTGGCTTGCAGGTCGCTGAAGACCAGCTCACCGATATGATCCGCCGCATCACCGGTCAACAGCCCGACCTTCATACCAATGAAGGTCACCGTTAGATCGGCGCATACCGCGACACCCAGTTCACACCCGGTATCGGCACACAACCCGGAAGGAATATCGACCGCTGCTACCGGCAAACCGCAGGCGTTGATCGCCTTGATCGCCGAGGCATAGGGCTCACGCACTTCGCCGCTCAGGCCAGTGCCGAGCAAGGCATCGAGGACGACACCGCACAGCTCGCTTTGCGCCTGCCAGCCTTGCACCACAACACCAGCAGCCACGGATTCGGCATGGGCCAGTGCGGCATCGCCCTGCAAACGCTGCGGATCGCCGACGGCGAGAACGCGCACCGTCCAACCGGCCCGCAGCGCCAACCCGGCCACCAAATAACCGTCGCCGGCGTTGTTGCCGTGCCCGGCGAGCACCGTCAGTTCGTTCGCTGCCGGCCACTTGCGCACCAGTGCGCGCCATGTCGCGCGGGCGGCGCGCTGCATCAATTCGAAGCCCGCCGTGCCGGCGGCGATCAGCCGCGCGTCGAGTTCGCGCACCTGCGCGGCGCGGTACAGCGCGTCGGGTAATTCATCTTTCGTCTGCGGCATGCGTCTTCGGGCTCCGATGTCTGGCAGAATTATACGCACCTCAGCTCCGGTTTCTCTCGCCTCATGTCCGCCATCACTACAGACCTGCCCGCCCTCGCCCAATCGATCAAGGATTGGGGCCGCGAGCTGGGCTTCCAGCAAGTCGGCATCAGCGGTCTGGACCTGGCCGAGCACGAGCAGCATCTGCAACGCTGGCTCGACGCCGGCTATCACGGCGAAATGGACTACATGGGCGCCCATGGCAGCAAACGCTCGCACCCGGAAGAACTGGTGCCGGGCACGTTGCGCGTGGTTTCCCTGCGCATGGACTACTTGCCGGGCGATACCGAAATGGCCAAACGCCTGGCTGAACCGGAAAAGGCTTACGTGTCGCGTTATGCCTTGGGCCGCGATTACCACAAATTGATCCGTAAACGTGTTCAACAATTGGCCGACAGGATCCAGGCAGAGATCGGCCCGTTCGGTTTTCGTGCCTTTGTCGACAGTGCGCCAGTGCTGGAAAAAGCCATCGCCGAACAGGCTGGACTGGGCTGGATCGGTAAAAATACCTTGGTGTTGAACCGCAAGGCCGGGAGTTATTTTTTCTTGAGCGAACTGTTCGTCGACCTGCCGCTACCGGTGGACGAACCGCACAGCAGCGAACATTGCGGGCGTTGCACCGCGTGCCTGGATATCTGCCCGACCAACGCCTTCGTCGGCCCCTATGTGCTGGACGCGCGGCGCTGCATTTCCTATCTGACCATCGAGCTGAAAACCGCGATTCCCGAAGAGTTGCGGCCGTTGATTGGCAATCGCGTGTTTGGCTGCGACGATTGCCAGATCGTCTGCCCGTGGAACCGTTTTGCCCGGCCGACTGGGGAAAACGATTTCAAGCCACGGCACAATCTGGATAACGCACAGTTGGCCGAGTTGTTTTTGTGGGATGAAGAGAAGTTTCTAAGCAGCACCGAAGGTTCGCCATTGCGGCGTGCCGGGTACGAGCGCTGGTTACGCAATCTGGCGGTGGGACTGGGTAATGCGCCTTCAACGATTCCGGTGCTGGAAGCATTGAAGGCGCGACGGGATTATCCGTCAGAGTTGGTCAGGGAACATGTCGAGTGGGCACTGGAACGGCACGCCCGCCGCGAGCTTGCGAAACCGGCGAGCGCGATGTTCAAGTCGTAGCCGGACCTTGAGTGTTCCTGCTTTCGCTTTGTATCGTTTCGCTGCGTGTTCCAGGCTTACCCTTTCTTTTTTTCCTTTAAATGACCACCCAGCTGGTTGATGACCGCGATCCTCTCCTTAGCGTTTTCGGTCATATATATTCGGTCTCCTTGCGACAGATAGAGATGCATCGACTTAGATGCTGAGCCGGATGGACCATACATTGGCGTGTATTCGGCATGAATCAGCGCTGCAGAAGACGTTGGGGAGTTACCCGCCTCAATGTGCTGCATGAAGGTTTCGGCCTTTTCAAGCAAGCCCGTAAGCCCCCTTTTCTCAAGAACGTTATTTTTGGGGTCGACCCTGACGAGTGACCATGGTTTTTCGGCCTCTTCCTGAACGGCCGCGCTGGCCTTCGCCTTAGCCTTGGCCGCCGCCTTGTTTCCCTTGCCCTTGATCATACCTCGGGCCATCTCTCGACCCGCTGCTTTGGAGCCTTTACTACTCAGGCCTTGCTTGAAGGCGCCAGCCAGTTTCCTGCCAGCATTGATGCCCGCTTTGGCACCAGCTGCCAGCCCTGCCCCCACCGAAGCCAGCCCGAGACCAAAACTGATCCAGCCCAATATCTCGCCCGCTTGAGAACCCGGTGCGAGTTCATTGACCACCTCGCTGGCAATACCCGCCAGGCCTGAAGCAACCGCCAGCCCCAGTGCCGTCACTGCCCATGGCGTCGCCGCACCCATCGTCACCACGCTGGCAACAATCCCGAGAATACTGAGGCCGATGCCCAGGATCGATTGCCAGGAGACATGCCCGGTAGGGTCAACCCGATTGACCGGGTCGCCCAGGCAATAACTGTAGGCATTCAATCCGCCCGCACCGAACGGACTCATGCTATCGGGGCAAAGAAAACGCATCAGTGTCGGGCTATAGGCCCGGTAACCGTTGCCCAGCAGATACAGCCCGGTAACCGGATCCAGCTGTTCGCCGTTGAACCCCGCCAGGCTGAACAATCCGCCGTCGGCAGGACGGTGCCCATAAGGACTGTAGGCGCAATCGGTGAGGTGCTCCTTACCCAGTGTTGCCAGCACGCTTTGCAGCTGATCGGTGCCAAACAGCTGCGCGCTGCCGTTCAGACCGAGTTGCCGCTGTCCCACAAGCGCGCCACCGTGACGCACGACACTGGATGAATTTTCACCACTGACCTCATTGGCGACCCGGCCTGCGTGGTAGTAACGCTGCACAGTCGCGTTATCGGGTTGCGACAGTTCAACCAGATCGTCGAAACCGTCGTAATGGTAGCCACGGAACACTGATCCCCCCGCGTCGGACAATTGCTCAAGACGTCCGAACGCGTCATAGGCCAGCGTTCGCGCCTGGTCGTCCTTGATCATCCTGCCGTTGGCGTCGTATTCCAGCGTCGCTGCTGGTGGATAGTCGGCATGGGAATGTTTGACTGCGCTGAGCTGTACCGGATCGGGATTGTCATAACTGAATGTGGTCAGATTCACGCCCAGCGGGAACTTCGTCTGCACGGTAAGAATGTTGTCCAGCGCATCGAAGGTGAACGTCTGCTGGATAATTTCCTTGCCATACGGGTCACGGGGCTTTTGGGTGCCAGCACAGTCGTACTGGATCAAGCGCCCGCGCACGTCGTAGGTGAACTGTTCATCACGTAAGAGTTGAGTGCCACGTCTGGACACTTTCTGCGCCAGTTTGCCAGCCAGCGTGTAAACCGATTCGAGGGTCTGGTCAGGCTGACCCTGAATCTCGAATGTACGCCTGGTTTCACGACCGATATCGTCATAGGCGAACCGGGTGATCATCTGACGCTTGATCGAGGTGTCTTCGGTTTTCGTCCACTCCAGCATCCCCGTCCGGGCGTTGTAGTGGAACTCGGTTGTCAGCAAGCCTTGCGAGACGGATAGAAGGCGGCCGAACTCATCGTATTCGGATCTGTTGTCGGTACCGAGCACATCAACGTGGCTGATCGGTCGCCCCTGCAGGGACCAGGTACTGGACGTTGCTTTCGTGACAGCGCCGAAGGTCGTCGTTTCGGATTTCAGGCGCCCGGAAGGGTGATAGGCAAAGCTGCGGCTCCTGCCGCTTTCGGTACAGGTCAAGGGTTTGCCACTGACGGGGTCATAGGTCATGGTTGTGACCAGGTCCTCTGCCTTGCGCTCAGTCAGCAAACCGCCCAGTTCCCGCAAATAAGTGAATTCGGTTTTTTTGCCATCAGCACTCTTGTACCACTGTGGCTGAGTGAAGCCCGCTTCATAGCCAGCCTCGGACTTTCGCCCGCCCACAGTACTCTGGATCAACCGCCCCAAACCGTCATACGTTTGCTGGCCCAGCACTTTGTCACCGACCTTGATGTCGATCGCCAGCCCTTCATCACTATGCTCGGCGTACTCGGTCACGACCTTACTGCCGTCGGGCAGTACATTGCGGGTCATTCGGTCAAAAACGTCGTACTCATATCGGCTGGTGTTGCCGACAGGGTCTGTCTGGCTGGCTGTGCGCCCATAACCGTCATAGGTGTAAACGGTTTTGCCCAGACTCTTGTTCTTCAGATTGAAGCTCTCGACACTCAGCGGTTTACCGAAATCATTGACGAGGGTGATCGTCTTGCCCATGCCCTGGAGCCAATTGGTTTGCTGGCGAAGCACCGGATCCGCTTCGCTGTGTTCGATACGCCCATCATCGTGCAGCGTCTTGCTGACCTGGCCCCAGGAATCGAATTCGTAGCGGGTACTGACCGGACAAGGCTTGCCATCACGCCAATCAGTCAGCGTCACTTTCACCTTGTGACCGACCGAATCATGCAGGGCAGAATAAAGCGTGCGTGTCTGAATGAGACCGTCCTTGTCGGGATGGTCGCAGTCCTTTTCCTGAACGGTGATCACCCGCTCCAGTCCGTCATAGGCGACTTTTTGCTCGCCGCCAGCCGGATCCGTGGTCACCATTGTCGCCGGCTGCTGTTTGCTGGCGGCCAGATAGGCCCACCGGGTAGCGGCCGCATAGGGGGTGCCGGCAGCAACCGTTTTGCCCACGGCCCGGCCGATTGCATCGTATTCATATTCGATGTGCTCGCCATCGACACCGACTTCAGAGACCTGTAATCCGGTCAGCGTCGACAGCACCTTCTCACTGGTCTGCAGCACGCCGTCGAATCCGCGCGTGATGGACCTGACTCGCAGCCTGTCACCCTCAAGCTCATAGGAAAATTCGATAGCGGTTTTTTTATCATTCAGGGTGACACTTTGCTCTTTTGTGGCTCCATGCTTGAGTGGATCCTGGGGCGTATTCAGATAGCTGCGTGCGGTTTTCGAACGCAACACCTCTACACCCTCCACCACTTCGAAAAAACGCTCCTCGATCGGTAACACAGAGGCCAGTTCGGCACCCTCCAGCGCCGGATGCAAAGCGTAGTCGTAGTAGGTGACTGTCGAAGCACCTTCCGATGCGGCAGCAATCACCGTCCTCTTTTTCGGGAACCTGGAAAAGCCCAGCGGATCCTCCGGGCAGTTATCCCCGCCACTGGCCGGATAGTATTCCGTCGTAGTCGTCACCCCCGTGGGCTCCACCTGCTTGAGCAAGTTACCTTCGCCATCGAACTCAGTGATCGTGGTTTCCACACGCTGCTGTTGGGTGCGCCGATCGAGGTACGTCACCGTATGGACTTTAGGCATGCGGAACTGGGCCACCTGCTCACTGAACGGCTTGGTAACGGAACAGTGATACTCCGTGGCAGTGGCGATCTGCGCGTCGCCACAGCTCGTAACCTCAGCCACCAACAGATGGAATTTGTTGTAGGTGCGTTTAATGCGGGTATGTACTTTGCCGCTGACCAGCAAGTGCTCGTCCGAGGTGTAGACGTAGTTGCTGGGCGCCAGATAGAGCGGATCCAGGTCACTATCCTTGGCTGGAAGGAGGCCCTGCCCAAGGAAGTTATGGTCGGAGTACGTGTATGTCTTGCACACTCTGGGCTGGCCGCGCCCTGGGTAGACATCGTGAGCGATAACAAACGGCAGTGTCTGTTCCACACCGCTGATGAAGCGGTGGCCGTGCCGCTTGTAGCGAACGATTTCGACCCCGCGCAGCGGGTTGACGATGCGATGAACATAGCTGGCCCCAGCGATGACTTCATACTCGAGTTCCCAACCTTTACCCACCGGAAGCTCGATGGCCGTTACCCGACTGTTTTTCAGAATCAGCCTGAAGTTGGAGCTCGAAGTAATGTCGGGATATCGCGACAACGTCACCTGACCTGCCGTACGAGAAATTTTCAAAAGGCAGCGCGTGGCATCACGGACTTCGGCCAAACGGGGAGACTGGTTGAACAACTCATGTTTCAGCGTAATGCTCACGCCATTCGCCGCGATTATTTTTTCCGCGACAGCGACCTGAGTACCGGCCAACACTTTGAGCAGTTCCCGCCGACCATCCTTGTATCGAACTTCATAGCGCCCTGCTCCAGTGACTGACACCTTCGCCGTTTGCAGTTTCATTTCCTTGAACTTCAGGCCGCCAGACGTCTCGACAGCCTTGTAGCGTTCACCGTTGGACAAGGTCATGACTTTGCTGCGCAAGTCATAATTGGTCAGGGTCAAAGACCAGCCAACGCCGAAACCACTATCGGCCTGATTGAGCGGATTGAAACTCACTGAAAGTGCAAGCTCCGGACCATTGAGATCTGCCGAGTGCAACTTGCCAAGCGAAAATGCACACGTATACATGCCCGTACGGGGATCAACGCCTCCCGAAACAAACTCACCGAAGTTGAAAGCGTTCGAATGAACAGAGGGAGAGAAATTACTTTCCATTATTAAATCGTCCTTTTATTTCCAGACTCAGATTTTGGCAGTCAACACTGGCCAGCGAAGTACGCTGACCAGACAAGAAGTCAGACAAGTCGCTTCATTGACCGCCTGGATTGATCCAGAATAAAAGTGAGCTGCTTTTTATCACCATCGACACTTAGCCGGTGCTCCGAACCGAATTCATCAATCACGGCAAATTCGAAGGCGCTATCACTTTCCCGCGCCGCTTGCGGGTCAGCGGAAACATACTGAACGAGCGTCAACTGTCCAGGCACTTTGTTGATAGGTACGGTGACGTAGCCATGGGGACTGCGAAATGTTGCCTGCAGGCCATATATAGGCGCCATATATCCATAAAAAGTTTTGCGACTACCTTGTTCACCGGGAATATTCCCGGACACGTAAACCTGCACCGCATCTTCGGAATCATAAGGATCAAGTTTCACTTCACTGCTGTACCAGTCAAGAAGGTGAACCTGCCTGCCATCCGCTCGCAGGCCAATATGATAGTGCTGAACCCACTCATACAGGCCCCGATTCTGCTTCTTGTCATACTTGCTCAACGAAAAGTCACTCAGCGAGTACTCTTTCGGCGGAATCGCCTCCAGCGTGACACTGCTGTCGAAACCAACCCCATTACTTCGCAATACCGCGCCGTTCAAGGAAATCTCGGCAGCCACTTCCATGATTCCAGGTCGGGAAGCCGAAACCCAGAATTGTAAAATCTGTACCGGATCTGCGGCGCTGCTGATCCGGTTGTCAATGACCCGCGGGACTTCTGTCAGTCGCGTTGCGCCGCCCGACATTTCGTGAGCGTAACGATTTTCCTGAATCGATACATTCCATTCTCCCTCCAATGGGCGAGCACCGTTATAGGCAATCAGCCGCAGTGACTGCAATGCGGGATGTCCGTGCAGCGATACGCCGTCGCCATTGTTATCGATCCCGTGTAGCAGCACCAACACACGCACCTGCATGCGACCGTTGGCATAAAGCACTTTGTGCTGACCATGATTCGTGGTGTCGAGTTTTACCTCGATACGGGATATACCTACTTCCTCGTAAAACATTTGATAACACCTCAGCTGATTAATATATTTCACCCCTTAAGGGCTCAGCAGAGTATTAACATCGAACCTGAATATAAGAAGTCGCGACATTTGACATTTTGTGAAGAAGTAATCTTTCAACATCATCATGAATAATTCACACAGATGCTAACAACTTCAAAAAATGCGATCTGAATGTTACGCACTTCAACACTAAACCTTCGACCCCTTTGATTCTGCCCAAGATGGCCTGTTACCCCTTCCGAATTCAATCAAACCGAATCAGAAGGGGAGTTAGCGAGTAGTTTATGTTTGCCAAATCATGTTAGCAGCGTGATCGACCCGTTACTTTCGACAACACTCAGTCGCTATCTGAACCTGTTGAAAATCCGCTCTCCGACGAATCACTTTCGGAATCAACGTCTGAAACTGCTTCGACCGTTTGGATTTCTACCTTTCGGTCCATACTGGAATTCTCAAGATATTGATTAATCCGCCGCATCGACTCGTTACTCAGCGGATTATTCAATAAGCCAATGTATAGGTCTTGCGTATCCGGAATATCGAACAGATCGTCTCCTACGTGCGAAATATTATTACCCTGTAACGCCATGACACGAAGGTCTCCAAGCCTGTCTATACCGGAGGGCAGGCTGGAAAGATTTGCGTTATATAGCATCAACTCGGTCAAACCTGTCATGAAGCCTACATGCGGAGCAACAGTGAGAGGGTTGTTGGCAAGATTCAACAAAGTGAGCGTCTCGATCCTGGACAAACCTTCAGCCGTGGCTTCAGATAATTCAAGCGAGCAATCGTTCAGCACAAGCTGACGCAGCTGGCGCATTTGGAGTACTCCTGACGGGAAGTCCTCCATCTTTATACCAGTGACCATCAAATATTGAACCTTGGGAAAACTGTCAAAAAAAGCGCCGATGCGTGCGCCTGGTTTTTCCACAGTCAGTATCAACTCTGTTACATAGTCGAACCTGGCGGATAGTTTTGGTAACTCAGCGGAAAAATCGACATGATGGGAAAAATGATAGTCACCGTACCCCCACCTCGAAACCGACTTGCGTTGCCAGATATCTTGCAGCTTTGCGCTGAACCGCTCGCGAGCCTGGCGTTGTTCTGCGAATTGCGCTGGGTCCTGCGATGCATCCGCTTGAGTCGATAATTCTTCAGCACTCCAGATCGCCAACTCACTACGCAGTGTTGCCAATTCTGTCTCCAGGCGAGCCAAGACCCTGACTGGGTCCGACTTCAGACGCTCGGAAATGAATATGGCCAGTTCTTGTTCGGCAAGCTGCGGATAAAGATCACGGACACGCTCTTCAACGGATTTTGTCGACGTCGGGTCGACATCGCCGCCCCCTCGCAGCCCCGCTTGCACGTATTGGGCGCTGGCCGGAATCGCCGTCACCTGCACCGGTGCCAGTCCCAGCAATTCGCTCACATGTTGGCGCGACGGCAATGGCTGTGCACGTACCAGCTGCCGCAGAGCCGCACCACCGCCCTGCGCTACACCGAGCAACTGGCGCTGCCCGGGCAGTAAAAGGAGCCAGACGGCGGCAAATAGATCCGTCCGACCTTGGGGTGACGGGACGCCGCTGAGTTGGAGAACGTAGCCTTCATGCTGACGAATAAATGTGTGACGCACTGGCGATCGAGCATCGCCAATAGCACATAACAACTCACCCTCTGACGCTTGCCGACGAATCTCGATACGAATGTGTCGCGGCCAAAGATCAAGCTGCCCGATCATCTGCAAAGCCAGCAGATCACTGTCCAGACTGGCTACCGAATCCAGATAGATTCCTGCGCACGCCCTGGCGAGACGCACCTCGCGCAGCGCCACCAGCGTCTTTTCTGCCATGTGCCTCGGCATTCCCGGCTGCAGGCGCAAATGCATATGGTCGGCGGCACTGGCCTCTCGCCACAACGCCTGAGCGATTGTCTTGGGCAGGTCAGGAAAAATCCGCCGCATCTTCAATGTGCTGTCATCGCAATCGAGTTCGAACGCCCGCTCACTCTGCTCAAAAAGCAAGGCGCTGGATTGTTCGATAACGCGCTCGCTCAGATCATCTGCCCGTGGCGGCAACAAAGCCTGCAGTCGTGAATCGGCCTGCGCCCGCACGGCGGGGTCGGAATGTTGCACCTGGGTGATGAACAGCTGGATCTTTTGATCGAGGGCAAAACGCCTCGCTGTGTCCTGCAGCAATGCCAGCGAGGTGGGATGAATCCCGGACCTGTGCAGCATCGTTGTGCTTACGCCGCTCACTGCGAGCAAGCGTTTGATCATCAATGGAGAAAAATCTTCTATTGAATATTCCGCGCCGGTAAGCAGCTCTGCCGCGCGCTTGTGTTCGGAATAGACAGTTGCAAGCGAATTGGTCGACTCAGGGTCGTCCAGCGGGTGCCACAACCGGCCCTCGCTGTCAGGCCTCAACAGCGGACCGGAAGGATGCAGTTCTCTGGCATGCGTGGCGCGAAGCAGACCGCTCTCAGCGTCTCGGACCACTTGCACGATGTGGTTATCAGCCACGGCAACATACTGGCGATGCTTCAAGGTTTTGATACCCAGAGCAACGGACTCATCGAGACCCTCTTGCGAGGGTATCCAATAGCTTTCCAGGGAATCGTTCACGGAAAACCTTGGGAATTCGTCGAATGTGGAATACGTCGTGGTCGTGCTCACATTGACGCCAGGCGTTATCGCCAGCGGATCTGATGAAGATGGCGAATGCAGCGGTTCCTGATGATGTGCAACAGTCAAATGCGCCACTGTCGAAGACGAGGACAACGGTCGGTGGGAGACATCGATGCTGGAATCGGAGGGTTTGGTTGGGACAGATACAGGTTTGATCTTCGGCGGTTTGCCAGTCATGATCGCTCATCCTTGAGAGGGGGTGCGCTGGCCACACAGAGTGCAGGGCCAACGCGAGTCATCAGAAAAGCACTTTCGTGCATATGCCTGATCATCGACATGGCAGCTTATCTGCAGTCGAAACGCCAAACGCATATACATCTACTACATTCACCGACATTGCATCAGTGAACGAACTCAGCCTCGTTGAAGATATAAATTACGCTCGTGAAAATTCACGCGGATTGCCAATTTATGCTCGGTACCATATTCATCGATGGCGATGAAGTGGAGGACGCCGCCATATTTTTGTGGCCCGGTGCTTTTCGAGTATTCAGATAGAGCCTGAACGATGGTCAACTCCCCGTCGCTTTGAGTATTTACGTGATAATGCTTCGAGTTCCATGTTTGCGCATCACTGGTAAAAGTGTATGCAAACGGATCACCCCTGTCAGGCAAAGAGACGACGACACTGGATGTTTCGGGACGCACGAAAATGCATTCCATGTAATTTGTTTTTATTTCGTTAAGCCGGTTACCACCCGCAAAATCGTAATCCTTGCCCTCTTCTGCCCCCTCTGCAATCCAATCGACCAGCCGGATCTGCTTCCCACCCGGGTACAGTCCCAAATGGTACTTCCAGATACGGTTACCGGGCGACTCATTACCCATCCTGGTCTGGTACAACCGAAATACTCCGTCTACACCATATGTCGAAGGCGTTTCCGCTTCTACAGTCACGCTGCTGTAATGAACACTGGCAGGCGTGGTTCCGTTACTGAGGATTGTTTCCCCGTTCACGGACAGGCGCGCACCGATCTCAGTCGTTCCGGCGCTCGATGAGGAAACCCAGAACGTACGAACCTGTGGATGAACGCTGTCATTCTCAAGATCATCGTCGTGCCTGTCTTCGGCGTCAGGTGCAGGACGTGCCTCACGCGTAAACCGCCCTTGGACTGCGCTCGCGACCCAGCCATCGCGCAAGGTCTTGCCGGTCGCGTAATGAATAAGCTGGATGCTTTCCATTACATCTGCGGGTACATGCATTGCGTTGCCGTCGGCGTCTACTCCGGCAACGAGTACTTGAACTTTGACCTGCATTCGGCCATTAGCGACAAGTGCCCTGCTTTGAGTATTATTACCGGCATCAAACTTGACTTTTAAACTGGACAGCCCCGCCAGAGTAGGCGGATTGTCATTTTGATTATCTGTAACATCCATGCTTTCACTCACAATGCAGCTCCTTTGTAAGAATGTAATTTGCTACTGACATCGAAAATATGTCAGCGGAAAAACTACATACCCATCAAGCGAAGATCAAAGTGAAAAGTGTAAGAAATATGCGCGCGCCAGTCACAAACAACATATTTGCCATTAATCAACTTCAATGACAAGGACGCACGATCAATCATTGTTCGTCGTTATAAACGAACTTCGGCATTTCCCAATGAAAACGAATGGCCAGCAGACGCAACAGGAATCCGCCAAACAAAGTGATCAGAATGGCTTGTTCACCTGGCACATTGAGATAAAGACACAGCATGTAGCACCACGCCGCAGCAAATGAGACGCTGGCGTAAAGTTCGCGGCGAAAGATCAAGGGAATATCGTTGCAGAAGATATCGCGAAGAATACCGCCAAAGACGCCGGTGATGACTCCGCTGACGGAAGCCACCAACATGCCGTGACCCATTTCCAGCGCGGTCATGCAACCGATCAAGGTAAATGCCACCAGTCCAACTGCATCGAGCACCAGAAACAGCGAGCGCAGGTGGCGCATCCAGCGCGCAGCGAATACGGTGAACATCGCTGCCACCGAGGTCAGCACCAGATATTCCGGATGTTTGACCCAGGTCAGCGGGTAGTGCCCGAGCAGCACGTCGCGCACCGAACCGCCACCGAGCGCGGTGATGCAGGCGATCAGCACCACGCCGAACCAGTCCATGCCTCGTCGTCCGGCGGACAGCGCGCCAGTCATGGCTTCGGCGGTAATGGCGATCAGATAGAGCATCAGCAACATGGTGGCAGTCCAGGCAGGAAGGCGCGCAGTCTAGCCATTTCAGCGCCGCACCAGAAGAGGGCGCGCCTTTCGCGAGCAGGCTCGCGAAGGCGGAAAGCCGCTCCCTCAGAACTTGATGAAGTGCTTGCGGTAATGCTGCAACTCGGCGATCGATTCGCGAATGTCGTCCAGCGCCAGATGCGTGCTGCCCTTCTTGAAGCTGTCGCGCACGTCCGGAGCCCAGCGTGCGGCCAGTTCCTTGAGCGTCGAGACGTCGAGGTTGCGGTAGTGGAAGTAGCTTTCCAGCGCCTTCATGTGGGTATAAAGGAAGCGACGGTCCTGGCAGATGCTGTTGCCGCAGATCGGCGATTTGCCCTTCGGCACCCACTTTTCCAGGAAGGCGATGGTCTCAGCTTCTGCCTCAGCCATGCTGATGCGGCTTTCACGTACACGCTGGGTCAGGCCGGAATTACCGTGGGTGCGGGTGTTCCATTCGTCCATGCGCGCGAGCACTTCGTCGCTGTGATGGATGGCGATCACCGGGCCTTCGGCCAATGTATTCAGCTCACTGTCGGTGACGATGGTGGCCATTTCGATGATGACATCGTTGTCCGGGTCCAGACCGGTCATTTCCAGGTCGATCCAGATCAGGTTCTGCGGGTTTTGCATATTCGGGCTCCTAGGCAATGCTGCGCAGTTTAGCCTAGGCCGGTGGCCGGGCGTGCTAAACTCGCGGCCGTTTTACCTAATCGCTGCATTCTTCAGACGGAACACCCATGGCCAAACGCCAACTCAATCGTCGTCAAAACTGGCGCATCGAAAAGATTCAGGGCGAGCGCGCCGCACGCGCCGCCAAACGCGAGTCCTCGGCGGTCGAGGCCCTCGAGGGCGGCGACCTTGGCCCTGAGCAGCACGGCCTGGTGATCGCCCACTTCGGCGTGCAGGTCGAAGTCGAAGCTGTTGACGGCGAACTCGCCGGCCAAGTGTTCCGCTGCCACTTGCGCACCAACCTGCCGGCGCTGGTCACCGGCGACAAAGTCGTCTGGCGCGCCGGCAACCAAGGCATCGGCGTGATCGTCGCGCAACTGCCGCGCAGCACCGAACTGTGCCGCCCCGACAGCCGTGGCCAGCTCAAGCCGGTTGCTGCCAACGTCGACATGATCGTCATCGTGTTCGCGCCGCTGCCCGAGCCTCACGCCAACCTGATCGACCGCTATCTGGTCGCCGCTGAACATGCCGGCATCCGCCCGCTTTTGCTGCTGAACAAATTCGACCTGATCGACGAGCAGAACGCCCCGGCGCTGAACGCGTTGCTGGCGGTGTATCGCACGCTGGGTTATCCGGTGCTGGAAGTCTCGGCGCACCACGGCGATGGCATGGAGCAGCTGCAAAAGCAGCTCGACGGACGCATCAGCGTGTTCGTCGGCCAGTCCGGCGTCGGCAAGTCGTCGCTGGTCAACAGCCTGCTGCCGGAAGTCGAAACCCGCGTCGGGCCGTTGTCCGAGCTGTCCGGCCAGGGCACGCACACCACCACCACTGCGCGGCTGTTCCACTTCCCCGGTGGCGGTGAACTGATCGACTCCCCGGGCATCCGCGAATTCGGCCTGGGCCACGTCAGCCGCGCCGACGTCGAAGCCGGCTTCATCGAGTTCGACGATCTGCTCGGCACTTGCCGTTTCCGCGACTGCAAGCACGACCGCGAACCGGGTTGCGCTCTGCTCAAGGCGCTGGAAGATGGCCGCATCCAGCAGCAACGGATGAACAGCTATCGCTCGATCATCGCCAGCCTGCCCGAAAACGGCTATTAAACAGCCGCGCCGGCAGCCCTGCGCGATGGGCTGCCGGTTGTCGGACTGCATCTGACGCACGCCTCTCCCTCTTAAACTTCAGCCTTGTCTGTAGGCTTTTGCGCGCCTGCTTGCAGGACGTTTCTGTTTTGCCGCGCAGACCTTGTAGGCCTGAGCCAGCGGCCTACATTTCTTTCCTCCTTCGCTCACAGCGACCATCGAGGAAAGCCATGCAAACCTGTGTTTTATTCATCAGCCATTCGTCTCGCGACGCCCGCCCGTGCAATACCCACAGAATCGTCTGCGCGATCCGCCTGCACACGGCGGTATGACCATGCGCAAGGGATTGTTCATCGGCATCAACGATTACACGCATATCGACGGGCTGAGCGGTTGCTGCAACGACGCCATGGCCATGGCTTCGGTATTGAAAAGCAACGCCAACGGCGACCCCAACTTCAAAAATGTCGTACTAACGTCTGCCGAGGATTACCTGAGCCGGGAAAAACTCGAAGACCAGATCCGCGAGCTGTTTTCCGGTGACTGCAACGTCGCCCTGCTGTATTTCGCCGGTCATGGCGGTTTCGATGCCGACACTGACGAAGGCATGTTGATCGCGCAGGACTACCGCAACGCCAAGGACGGCATCCGCATCAGCGACATTCTCAACTGGGCGGACAAAGCCACGCGGATCAAAAACAAAATGATCATCCTCGACTGCTGCGAAAGCGGTTCAGCCGGAGAAGTGCGCGCCCTGCGCAGCGAGAGCAGCATGGTCAGCGAAGGCATGACCATCCTCACCGCCTGCAAAAAAGCCGAGCCGGCGCTGGAGGGCGCGCAGCACGGCGTGTTCACCGGCCTGCTCCTGCAAGCGCTGCATGGCGGCGCGGCGAATATCCTCGGCAAAATCACCCCCGGCAGTCTGTATTCCTTTGTCGACAACGCCCTCGGTGCCTGGGAACAGCGTCCAGTGTTCAAGACCAATGTGTCGCAGTTCATTTCCCTGCGCGAAGTCTCGCCGCTGATTCCCAAGGAGATCCTGCGCAAATTGCCCGACTGGTTTGTCGAAGCCGAATCGGTCTTGCCGCTCGACCCCAGCTATGAACCCACCGAAAAGGCGTTCGTGCCTGAGCACGGCGAGATCTTCGCCCAGTTGCAGAAGTGCAACCGCCACAGCCTGATCGAACCGGTCGACGCCGAGCACATGTACTACGCCGCCATTCACTCGACCGGCTGCCGCCTGACGGCACTCGGCGCCTATTACCGCGAACTCGCCCTCAAAGGACATTTCTGATGCCAGTCTTTATCAGCTATCGCCACATGGATCGCGCCCATGCGATCGCCATCAACACCCGCCTGACCCAGGCGAAGATCAGGACTTACCTCGACGTACTGGATCCGGAATCGCAGACCACCGACGACATCACCGGGGTCATTACCCGCAACATCACCGAGTGCACGCATCTGCTGGCGGTGGTATCGGAGAAGACTGCGCAGTCCTGGTGGGTGCCGTTCGAGATTGGCGAGGCGACGATCAGCAACCGGCGGATCTGTACGTTCAAGACCGGGCCGGCGCAATTGCCGATCTATCTGGACAAGTGGCCGAAGCTGAGTACGGCCAGCGATCTGGATTTCTTTATCGATGCGTATCGTGATGAGGTGTCGAACAAGCGGTCGATGGCGCTGGATTCGATCAGCGAATCGGTCAAAGGGGCTTACAAGCGCGATGCAGAGATGTTTCATGAACAGCTGAAGAACCGGATTCGTCGGGGATTCTGAGACTGTGCCGGCCTGTGATAGCCACAAAAAAGCCGACATCACTGTCGGCTTTTTTTCACTTACTGCTTCGGCGCAGGCGCAGGCGCCGCCCCACCCGGCTCAGCCGGTTTCGGCGCCGCATCGTCAAACAGATTCAACCGCTCGCGCAACTCGTGAGCCGGCACTGGCTGTTTGTCCGCCGGCAGCGCATTCGGATCAACCGGGGCTGCCGGAGCAGCACCGTTCTGACCTTGATCCGCCGGTTTCGCCGCCTCAGGCCCCTGCGCACCTTCGATGGCGGCCTGGGCTTTTTTGGTCAGCACGACAATATCGATGCGGCGGTTGACCGGGTTGAACGGATTTTCCCGATCAAACAACGCCGACGAGGCATAACCGACCACCCGCGCCACCTGTGCATCCGGATAGCTGCCCGCGACCAGGGCACGGCGAGCCGCGTTGGCGCGGTTGGCCGAGAGTTCCCAGTTGCCGTAATCGCCAGTGCCAATGTAGGGCTTGGCGTCGGTGTGGCCGCTGATGCTGATCTTGTTCGGCACCGCTTTGATGGTGTCGGCCATGGCCAGCAGGATGTCTTCAAAGTACGGTTTCAGGCGTGCGGAACCGGAATCGAACATCGGCCGGTTCTCGGCGTCCATGATCTGGATGCGCAAGCCGTTCGGGGTGATTTCGAAGAGGATCTGATCCTTGAACTTCTGCAGTTGCGGGTTCTCGTCGACCTTGTTCTGCAGTTCTTGCAGGAGCAGTTCGAGACGCTCCTTCTCGACCTGCTCGGCCATGCCTTCAACCTGATCGGTGTCGACCGTGACCTTGTCCGGTTGCGGCTGCGACTTCACTTCCGGGTTTAGGGTGTTTTCCGGCGCCAGGGTCGGTGTACCGCCGAGGTCGATGATGTACGGCGTGCCGCTTTCGGAGAAGCCGACCGGGTCCTTGAAATAACCGGCGATGGCGATCTTCTGTTCCGGCGTAGCGGTGGACAGCAGCCACAGCACCAGGAAGAACGCCATCATCGCCGTGGCAAAGTCGGCGAAGGCGATTTTCCACGCCCCGCCGTGGTGCCCGGCGGCAATGCGCTTGACGCGCTTGACGATGATCGGCTGATTATTTTCCATGACTTAGCGACCGCGAACCGCTTGTTCCAGCTCGGCGAAGCTTGGACGGTGCGCCGGGTACAGAACCTTGCGCCCGAACTCGACCGCCAGCGACGGCGGCATGCCGGACGCCGAAGCCACCAGCGAGGCCTTGATGGCTTCGTAGACGTTGAGCTCTTCCTTGGCATCGTGGGCCAGGGAATGCGCCAGCGGACCGAAGAAACCGTAGGCCGCGAGAATACCGAAGAAGGTACCGACCAGTGCCGCACCCACGTGCAGACCGATCGACGCCTGGTCACCTTCACCCAGCGAGGCCATGGTCACCACGATACCGAGTACCGCCGCGACGATACCGAAACCGGGCATGCCGTCGGCGATGCCGTTGACTGCGTGCGATGGGTGCTCGAGGTCTTCCTTGAGGCTGTACAGCTCCATGTCGAACAGGCCTTCCAGTTCGTGGGGAGCCATGTTGCCAGAGGACATGATGCGCAGGTAATCGCAGACGAACGCGGTCATGCGTTCATCCTTGAGCACCGCCGGGTACTTGGCGAAGATCGGGCTCGCGGCGGCATCTTCGATGTCGCCTTCGATCGCCATCATGCCTTCACGGCGGCTCTTGTTGAGGATTTCGTAGATCAGCCCGAGCACTTCCAGGTAGAAGGTGTGGGTGAAGCGCGAACCGAACATGCTCAGGGATTTCTTGAGCACGTGCATCGTCATGTAACCGGGGTTGGCCTGGAGAAATGCGCCGAGGGCCGCACCGCCGATGATCATCACCTCGAAGGGCTGGATCAGGGCGGCAATCTTGCCGTGGGAGAGCACGTATCCGCCGAGCACGCTCGCGAATACGACGATGATGCCGATAATTTTAGCCATAGGTAGAAGGTACTTGTTTAAGTCGGGTTCAAGGTCATATTCGGAAGTTAAAAAATCTCTTCTTCTACTTATCGGCAAAACTGCGCCAGACTATAGCCAGTTCAGGCGAAAAGCCAATTTAGCCCATGCCGGGCGCGTCTACAGTCAGTGAAGATCTCGTCCAGACATGGCTAATGAAACGAACATTCCATCGGTAAAACCGAGCACCCTCCAGGCTTGGGTCAAGCTGCTCGACAGCGTCCGCCTGCCCGTACCACAAGAGGCTCACGACAAAGTCTGCCGGGCGATCCGCGACAATCGCAGCTCGCTGCGCGACATCGCCGAGTTGATGCAGGACAGCCCGGCGCTGGCCTTGAGCATCATCCGTGAGGCGAATCGTCACACCCACGGCACCATGGTCGCGCCAGCGGAAAATCTCGAGGTGGCAATCAATCGCCTGGGCCTTGCGCGCACCGAAGAATTGCTCGCGCGCCTGCCCGCCGAACCGCACCGGCAGATCCCCAAGGCTTTGCGCCAATTGCAGTTGATCAGCCAACACGCGACACAGCAGGCCAACGGCTTTTTTGCCAGTCGCCTGGCGCGGCTGTGGCAGGACATCCACTGGGGCAGTCTGCTGTTTTTGTCGCCGCTGTGGCCGTTGGCGCTGACCTATCCGCAGTTGCTCGAAGAGTGGGAACTGCGGGTGATCCACAAGGGCGAGTCGGCGCGTGTGGTCGAAAAGCAATTGTTCGGCGTGCGCCTGTTGAAGATTGCCGAGGCACTGGTCCAGGCCTGGCATCTGCCGATCTGGGTCGAGCAAGGCTACAAATTGCTGCTCAGCGAACAACGCGAACTGGTCAAAGTGCTGCGCATCGCCCGCGACAGCGAGCACCCGCTGCGCCAGCAGAATCGCCTCGACGAAGACCCGACGCTACGCCGCTGGCTCAATCAACCCGCCAATACCGTGCTGCTGGCCAACGGCCTGGCGCTGTCGGCGCAACAGGCCTGGGACAGTCCGCACAGCAAGCGCTGGCAGTACCTGACCAGCCTGTATCTGCAGATTTCCATGGACGAAGTGCAGCAACAGTTGCACCAGCAAGCGGCGAACAGCGCGCGTCAGCATGCGATGCCTGATTTGTGGCACCCGGCGGTTTCGCTGATCTGGCCGTGGGGCACTCGTCGCTTGCCGGCCGGCATGCTCCCGGCAGCAGCGCCGAATGCGGATGATCTGGGCCAGTGGCGTCGGCAATGCGCCGAACTGCTCGCCGAACCCAGCCGCTTCACCAATGCCATGAGCCTGACCGTCGCCACCCGCGAGGCACTGGTGGCCAGCGGCATGCGCCGGGTCATGATTCTGATGGCCGACCGCACGCACTCGACCCTGCGCGTGCACCAGACCGCCGGTTTGCCGAAGGATGCGGCGGCGCTGAGTTTTGTCGTCAGCCAGAGCAAAGTCCTGCAACGCCTGCTCGCTCAGCAGGCGCAGGTGCGGATCACGCCGGAGAACAACGGGCAATTCTCTGCCTTATTGCCAGCGAGCCTGCGCACGCTGTTTCGCGGCGAGCACTTATTCTTGCGTTCGCTGGTGAATAACGGCCGGGTGATCATGATCGTCGTTGCCGATCAAGGTGGCGGGCCGTTCGCCGACATCACCGTACAAGCCTTCGGCAAAACCGCGCAGTGCATCGAAAAAGCCCTGCACAGCTTTAGCAGCCGCGGCCAATGAGCCTGCGCTACAATCCTCCCCTTTGTGCTCTGGAGACCTCACATGTCTGACTTCTCTGGCTTGCCGCTTGTCATCGAGCCGAGCGACCTGCTGCCGCGTCTGGAGTCCCCGGAACTGATTCTGGTGGACCTGACCAGCCCTGCCCGGTATGCCGAAGGTCACTTGCCCGGCGCACGTTTTGTCGACCCGAAACGCACCCAGCTCGGCCAGCCACCGGCGCCCGGGCTGATGCCGGCGAAGGCCGATCTGGAAGCGTTGTTTGGTGAGCTCGGCCATCGCAAAGACGCGGTATACGTGGTGTATGACGATGAGGGCGGCGGCTGGGCCGGGCGTTTCATCTGGCTGCTCGATGTCATTGGCCACGACAAGTACCACTATATAGACGGTGGTCTGCCGGCCTGGCTGGCGGACGGTATGCCGATGTCGATTCAGGTGCCGGCCGCCGTCGGTGGCCCAGTGTCGCTGACCCTGCACGACGAACCGACCGCCACCCGCGAATACCTGCAAAGCCGTCTCGGCGCCGCCGATCTGGCGATCTGGGATGCGCGTGGGCCGCTGGAGTATTCCGGCGAGAAAGTCCTCGCTGCCAAGGGTGGACACATCCCCGGCGCGGTCAATTTCGAATGGACCGCCGGCATGGACCAGGCCCGCCAGCTGCGTATCCGCAGCGACATGCCGCAGATCCTCGAAAACCTCGGGATCACCAAGGACAAGGAAATCATTACCCACTGCCAGACCCATCACCGGTCGGGCTTCACTTATCTGGTGGCCAAAGCCCTCGGTTATCCGCGGGTCAAGGGCTACGCCGGTTCCTGGGGCGAATGGGGCAACCACCCCGACACGCCAGTCGAGATTCAAGGTTTTTAAGGACAACTAATGAAAGAGCGTCTGTTTATCCTCAGTCAGTACCTGCTGCCGCATCACCTGTTGTCGCGCCTGGCCGGCTGCATCGCCGAATGCCGTGTGCGCTGGTTCAAGAATGCCTTCACCCAATGGTTCGCCAAGCGTTATCAAGTGGACATGTCGCAAGCACTGGTCGAAGACCTGACCGCTTACGAGCACTTCAACGCATTCTTCACGCGTGCGTTGAAAGACGGCGCGCGTCCACTGGACGAAACTCCGGGCGCGATCCTCAGCCCGGCCGACGGTGCGGTGAGTCAGCTCGGCCCGATCGAGCACGGTCGCGTGTTCCAGGCCAAGGGCCACAGTTTCAGCGTGCTCGAATTGCTCGGCGGTGATGCGGCCAACGCAGCGCCATTCATGGGCGGCGATTTCGCCACGATCTACCTGTCGCCGAAGGACTACCACCGCGTGCACATGCCGCTGGCCGGCACCCTGCGCGAAATGGTCTACATCCCGGGCCGCATTTTCTCGGTGAACCAGACTACTGCCGAAAACGTCCCGGAGCTGTTCGCCCGCAACGAGCGCGTGGCGTGCATTTTCGACACCGAACGCGGGCCGATGGCCGTGGTGCTGGTCGGGGCGATGATCGTCGCTTCGATTGAAACCGTGTGGGCCGGTCTGGTCACCCCACCGAAGCGCGAGCTGAAAACCTTCCGCTACGACGAAGCCGCACGCGCACCGATTCATCTGGAAAAAGGCGCGGAACTGGGGCGCTTCAAGCTCGGTTCAACGGCGATCGTGCTGTTTGGCCCGGATCAGGTGAAGTGGGCCGAAGAGCTGGTGGCCGGCTCGCCAGTGCAGATGGGCCAAGGTCTGGCGCTGCCAAAAGCGTGACCCTGTTCGCGGAAGCAGCCGAGGCTGCTTCCGCAAACCGCGGCATTTGCTGCTATGGTTTTGCTCATGAGCCAGACCAACTTATCTCCCAAGCTGCGCGCTCCGACTCCCACGCAAACGCGCCTGTCGTTCTGCGACGCCAGCCCGCGTGATCTCAAGCGCTGGATCGCCAGCCTGCCCAAAGCCAACATCGGCGAAACCGCCCGCCTGCTGTATCAAGGCCTCGGCGAACTGAACCTGTTGCTCACCCCCAGCGACAATCGCCTGCAATTGCTTGAGCTGCTGCGGCCCGAGGTGTATTTCGTCTGCCAGCATCTGGAGCGGCACTTTCTGCATCAGGCGATCATGCTCGACGAGCGCTCGCGCAAAGTCAGCAACCTGTGTCAGGCGCTGCAAGGTCAGCTGGCCATCGGCTATAAACAGATCGTTCTGCGCATCCTGCCCAAATACAGCAAAGACCGCGCGACGTTGGTCAGCACCGCCTTGCAACGCGCGGCGCATGCTCTCAAGGCGCAACTGGTGCGCGCCACTCAGTTGTACAGTTCTCCGCCGGAACATGTGTGGTTCGAATTGCACCAGCTGTATCGCAGCGCGGCGCAATTGCAGCTGCAACAACGGCGGCTGCGCGATGATCTGGCGTTTTTGACCAGCGAACTGAGCGTCGAACAGACCTACATCGCCGCACTGCTATTGGGCAGTGCCCGTTGCAACCAATTGCGTCAAAGCCAGATTGCCCGGCTGGCCGAGGTGATCGAGCCGTGGAGCGCCCTGCTCAAGCTGCATCCCGGCAGCGCCGACGACGGTTTGTTTGCGGTCAGTCCGGAACTCGATGTCGGCCCCCGATACCGCAAGATGTTTCGCAGCGAACAACAGAACGGGCTGCTGGGCTTCGATCCGCAACCGCTGGTCAAACAGCTCGAAACGCACCTGCTGCACCAGTCCACCTCGACCCCACTGCCCGTTTCCGCCGGCCTCAGCGTCGACACCCTGCAACATCTGCACGCTACTTGGGGCCAAGCGGCGGAACGCAGCTTTCAACGCATCGCCGGCCAAGGCTCATTAACCGTGTGCGTCGGCATGAGCGCCCTGCACTTTTACCTCGGCGGCGAGCGCACCTTCAGCGAATTGCTCAAACATCCCGGTGCCCGCGCGGCAAATTTCAGCAGCGTCGTGGCCAGCGGCGAAAAGGACAGCTGGAGTCAGGCGTTCGACGCTGCCCCGCAAAGTAACGATGAGCTGTTGCCGTACGAGGAAATCCAGTACGACCAGTTGACCGAGGACGACGGCCCCGGCACCGCGCCGAATTATCCGACTTACGCCTTGCCGGTGATCAACCATAGTCCTGGCGGTTATTGCCTGGCCTGGCCCAGCGAAGTACCGCCGGAGTTGCAGGCCGGGGAAATGCTCGGCATTCAGGACAGCGAGGGCAAAGGCTGGAGCATTGCGGTGATTCGCTGGATCCGCCAAGTGCGCGGCAGCGGCACGCAGATGGGCATTGAACTGGTCGCGCCACACGCGCAGCCGTGCGGTCTGCAACTGGTGCGTTCGAAGGACGATCACAGCCATTATCTGCGCGGTTTACTGCTGCCGGAAATCAGCGCAATCGATTTGCCGGCAACCGTGCTTGCGCCGCGCCTGCCGTTTCAGGAAGGCAACAAGGTGTTGATCAACACCCAGGGCGAGGAACACCGCGCCGGACTGGATCGGCGGGTGGCGAGTACGCACAGCTTCAACCAGTTCGCCTATCGCTCGCTGGATCCTGCGCAGAATGGCGGAGGTGAGGAGGATTTTGATTCGTTGTGGAATTCACTTTAGACCGAGGTGCGGCCTTCGCGAGCAAGCTCGCTCTCACATTCAAATGCATTTTAAATGTGGGAGCGAGCTTGCTCGCGAAGAGGCCAGATCAGCTTATCGAGATCTTAGAGCTGCCCGTCGCGATCGCGGAAACCCAGCAGATACAACACACCATCCAGCCCCAGCGTTGAGATCGCCTGCTTCGCCGACTGCTTGACCAGCGGTTTGGCGCGGAACGCCACGCCCAGCCCGGCAATCGCCAGCATCGGCAAGTCGTTGGCGCCGTCGCCGACGGCAATGGTCTGCTCCAGACGCAGACCTTCCTTGTGCGCCAGCTCCTTGAGCAGATCAGCCTTGCGCTGCGCATCGACAATCGGCTCGATCGCCACGCCGGTGCACTTGCCGTCGACCACTTCCAGCTCGTTGGCAAACACGTAGTCGATGCCCAGCCTGGCTTGCAGCTGCTTGGCGAAATAAGTGAAGCCGCCGGACAGGATGGCGGTTTTGTAGCCGAGGCGCTTGAGTTCGGCGAACAGGGTTTCGGCGCCTTCGGTCAGGCGCAGCGAGGCGCCGATCGAGTCGAGCACGCTGACGTCAAGGCCCTTGAGCAGCGCCAGACGCTCCTTGAAGCTGGCGCGGAAATCCAGTTCGCCGGCCATCGCGCGCTCGGTGATTTCCGAGACCCGGTCACCCACGCCGGCCGCCTTGGCCAGCTCATCGATGACTTCCGCTTCGATCAGCGTCGAGTCCATGTCGAACACGGCCAGACGTCGGTTGCGACGGAACAGCGAGTCTTCCTGAAAGGCGATATCGACGTTCAGTTCCTGGGCAACGCTGAGGAATTCGGCGCGCAGGGCCTGCGGATCGGCAGCTTCGCCGCGCACGGAAAATTCGATGCAGCCCTTGCCCTTGTCGGCCGGTGTGTCCAGCGGCATGCGCCCCGACAGACGGTCGATATGGTCGATGTTCAGGCCATATTTGGCGGTGATCGCGCTGACCGCCTGCAATTGGCCGGCGGTGACTTTGCGCGTCAGCAGGGTAACGATATGGCGCTTCTTGCCCTGATTGCCCACCCACTGCTGGTAATCCTCTTCGGATACCGGGGTGAAGCGCACTTGCTGATCCAGTTCGTAGCCCTTGAACAGGATGTCCTTGAGCACTGACTTGCCCTGTTCGGAATCGGGAATTTCAACCAGGATGCCGAACGACAGGGTGTCGTGGATCACCGCCTGACCGATGTCGAGAATGTTCACACCACCCTGTGCCAGAACACCGGTGATGGCCGCTGTCAGACCGGGACGGTCGACTCCCGTGATGTTAATCAGGACGATTTCGCGCAACGCGCACCCCCGCAACTGGAAAAAAACCGCATTCTACCCACTTTCAGTGACCATCGGGCACCGCGAGCGCTTTGCCGGTCTGGGGCCTGTCGCTATACTGCGCGTCAACTTCACGGACAAAGAGCCGAGCTCAAGTGAACCGGCCCACGCCAGTCAAAACCGATAACTTCTTCCTGCTGATCTTCCGTGCACTGCGCCATCGCCGTGTACCGATTGCATTGCGCATTGCCAGCCACAACGTGATCCTGGTCGCTCTGGCCCTGGTGATCTATGCCGGGGTGATGGGGCTGCAATTCAAGCAGGCCATGCACGAGCAGGCCGATGCGCTGGGCGAAAGCCTGACCACGCAGACTGCCACGTCGGCCACCGAGCTGCTGGTGTCCAACGACATCCTCAGCCTCAACGTGCTGCTCAACAACCTGACCAAGAACAAACTGGTCGCCCACGCGGCAATCTACAGCGTGGACAACCGCATCCTCGCCGAGTCCGGTCAGCGTCCCAAGCACAGCCTGCTGGGCGAAGCCGAGGGCATGTACGAAAGCAAGATCACTTTCCAGGACGTGACGGCCGGGCAACTGCGCATCAGCCTGGACATGGATCAGTTCCAGCAGCCAATGACCATCAGCCTGCAAAGCATGGGCATTCTGAGTGCGATTCTGCTGGCACTGTCGCTGGCTCTGAGCCTGCGCATGGGCCGTTATCTGTCGACGCCACTGCTGCAATTGCGCGTGTGGCTGCGCCGCATCGACGCGCATACACCGGGCATCGATCGCCAGGATGAAATCGGCGATCTGGCGCGCCAGCTGCACGCCAGCTACGCCCCGGAACCGGAGCCCGAGCCTGAACCCGAGCCGGAATTCGCCGAGGAAGAAGACGAGCCTGAATTCGAGGTGCGTAACCTGCGCGATCCAAGTTTCGACGAAAGCCGCCCGCTGGCCGCGAAGAAACCGGCGCCGCGTCACCTGGTCAGCACCGTCGAAGACGATGATGACGATGACGCCTTCGCCGACCTGCGCGACGAATCGCTCAACGGCGCCGCCCAACCGCTCACGCGCAAACCGAGCCCTGACGTTCCGCAGCACACCGCCGTACTGGCCGTGCAATTGGGATCGCAGGAACAACTGCGTCGCTTGCCTCGCGCACGCCTGGAAGAACTGCAGGATCGCTATCGCGACTGCCTCGAGCAGGCAGCGTCGCTGTATCAGGGCGAAATCGAAACCCTCAACGATGGCAGCACGCTGTTGCTGTTCCACACCGAAGATTGCGGCGACGATTACCTGACCAATGCCATCTGCTGCGGCGAACTGCTTCGTGCTCTGGGTCATCAGTTGCAGATCGAGGTCGCAGACAGCGGCATCACCCTGCAATTGCAGTTGGGCCTGACCCTGGGCGATGAGTTGTTCGGTCTGAGCCAGATTGATCTGCTGCTGACCGATTCGGCCCAGGATGCACTGGCCTTGTCGCAACACAGCCGCAATCTGCTACTGGTTGAACGCAAGATCAGCGATGACGCGTTGATCCGCCAGCGTGCGCGGATCCGGCCGATCGCCAGCCCTGAGGGCGCGTGCTGTGTGGAGCGGTTGATGGAGCCTTATCCGTCGATGCTGGAGCGGCAACTGGCGCGGATGCATGAGCGCCGGGCGTAAGGCCTAGGCCCGATACGCAAAAGCCCGCAGACGAGTGATTGTCTGCGGGCTTTTTTGTGCGCGGCGTTACTGGAATGTGTGCATCCCTGAAAAGCCCCTCACCCTAGCCCTCTCCCAGAGGGAGAGGGAACCGACCGAGGTGTCTGGCGCCATATATCGACCTGACAGATCTTGGCGATTATGGATTCACCTCCGCGCGTTCACGTCGGTGTAGCTATCGAATATCCCCCAATCGGTCCCCTCTCCCTCCGGGAGAGGGTTAGGGTGAGGGGCTTTTGATCTTCCACCCCACCTCCAGACACAACAAAGCCCGCAC
>NZ_WBRZ01000269.1:0-7372 GCF_008923895.1 Pseudomonas sp. GXM4 | reverse complement strand
CGGCGCCCATGGCATGCCGTGCAGATTTGCATAGAGAGCCGTCGATAAAAACGGCCAGTCAGCTCCCGCCGAGTGCGGGTTTGCTGTTGATCCTGCGTCCTTGCAGGGTCTGCGCCGGTGCGACGACCGGCGAAGTCTTTACATTTTCGGCATGCCGCCGCCGGGCAACATACCGCCCATGCCGCGCATCATTTTTGCCATACCGCCCTTGGCGGTGAATTTCTTCATCATCTTCTGCATCTGCTTGTGCTGCTTGATCAAGCGGCCGATGTCCTGCACCTGCGTGCCGGAACCCATGGCGATCCGGCGCTTGCGCGAACCGCTGATCAGCTCAGGGTCGCGGCGCTCGGCCGGGGTCATGGAATTGATGATGGCTTCCATCTGCTTGAACTGCTTCTCTGCGGCGTTCTGGGCATTGCCCATCTGCGACAGGTTGACGCCGCCGATGCTCGGCAGTTTGTCCATGAGCCCGCCGAGGCCGCCCATGTTCTTCATCTGTTGCAGCTGATCGCGGAAGTCTTCGAGGTCGAAGCCCTTGCCCTTCTTCAGCTTCTTGGCCAGTTTGTCGGCCTTGTCCTTGTCCAGCGTCGCTTCGGCCTGCTCGATCAGGCTGAGCACGTCGCCCATGCCGAGGATCCGCGAGGCGATACGCTCAGGGTGGAACGGATCGAGCGCTTCGCTCTTCTCGCCCATACCGATGAACTTGATCGGCTTGCCGGTGATGGCGCGCACCGACAGCGCGGCACCGCCACGGGCGTCGCCGTCGACCTTGGTCAGGATCACACCGGTCAGCGGCAGCGCATCGCCAAAGGCCTTGGCCGTGTTGGCGGCGTCCTGACCAGTCATGGCGTCGACCACGAACAGGGTTTCGACCGGGTTGATCGCGGCGTGCAGCGCCTTGATCTCGCCCATCATCTCTTCGTCGATGTGCAGACGACCGGCGGTGTCGACGATGACCACGTCGATGAATTTCAGTTTGGCTTCTTTAATAGCCGCATTGGCGATGTCGACCGGCTTCTGGCTCAGGTCGGACGGGAAGAATGTCACGCCAATGTCGTTGGCCAGGGTTTCCAACTGTTTGATCGCCGCCGGACGATAGATGTCCGCCGAAACAACCATGACCGACTTCTTCTTGCGCTCTTTAAGAAAGCGCGCCAGCTTGCCGGCAGTGGTGGTTTTACCCGCGCCCTGCAGACCGGCCATCAGAATAACGGCTGGCGGAACGGCGCTCAGGTTGAGGTCTTCGTTGGCCGCGCCCATCAGGCTTTCGAGTTCGGCCTGGACGATCTTCACGAACGCCTGGCCCGGCGTCAGACTGCGCGACACCTCGGTGCCGACAGCGCGCTCCTTGACCGAATTGACGAAGTCCTTGACCACCGGCAGTGCGACGTCAGCTTCGAGCAACGCCATGCGCACTTCACGCAGGGTGTCTTTGATATTGTCCTCGGTCAGCTTGGCCTTGCCGGTGACATGGCGCAGCGTCTGCGAGAGACGGTCGGTTAAGTTTTCAAACATTGCGCGATCCTTTCAGGCCCTGTACGAACCGGGATAATGGCGGCCCAGACCGGAATCAACATGTGCTCGGCGAGCCTGCGGCGTGGGCAGGTCGCGGATTATAGCGAAGACTGCGGCCGGCGGACACCTCGCCGTCAGCTTGCGGAGTCTTTCGTGCCGTGGCGGTTCTATGCCAAACTCAGCGCCTTTCGGGCTCGCCTAACAGGATTTATGCTCCCCTTGTCACCCAGTTTGCTGACCACCCTCGCCGCCGCCCTGCTCTATGCCGCTGCGACCGTCTATCAAAGTACCCGCCTGGCCACCGGCGCCAAGGCGAACAAGCGCCTGCTGGTCAGCCTCGGCGTATTCGCCGTGCTCGCCCACGGCGCCAGCCTGCTTACACATCTATTGACCCCGATCGGCCTCGGCCTGGACTTCTTCAGCGCGTCCAGCCTGATTGCCGCCGCGGTGATTGCCCTGACTCTGCTGGCCTGTTCGCGGATCCCGGTGGAAAACCTGCTGGTGCTGCTGTTCCCGCTGGGGGCGATCACGGTATTGCTGGCGCAGTTCGCGCCGACCGGCACGGTGCAGATCATCGATGAAGAGCCGGGCATCCTCGCGCACATTCTATTGTCGATCCTCGCCTACGGCATGTTCACCATCGCCGTGTTCCAGGCGTTGCTGCTGCTGGTTCAGGACCATCAGCTCAAGCACAAGCACCCGTCCGGGCTGATCAAGAACTTCCCGCCCCTGCAAACCATGGAAAGCCTGCTGTTCGGCTTTCTCTGGGCCGGCTGGACGCTGCTGTCGCTGTCGCTGATTTCCGGCTGGCTGTTCGTCGAGAACCTGTTCGCTCAGCATCTGGTGCACAAGACCTTGCTGGCCTGTCTGGCATGGATCGTCTTCAGCGTGCTGTTGTGGGGCCGCAACCGTCTGGGCTGGCGCGGCCACAAGGCGATTCGCTGGACCCTCGCCGGTTTCTGCCTGCTGATGCTGGCGTACTTCGGCAGCAAACTGGTTCGTGAATACATTCTGCACATCTGACGGGCGGCATAAATGGACGGTTTGCCCATAGGGCCGATGCTCGCGGTATTTGTCCTGCTGATTTTATGGTCAGGGCTGTTTACCGCCGTCGAAATCGCGCAGCAACACTTGCTCGCGCAACGTATCGCCTCGCGCGCCAGCGATAAACCGCTGGCGAAGCTGAGCTTCCCGCTCGACAGCCTGATCCTCTGCAACACCCTGTGCCGCGCCCTCGCAGTGATCATCGCGACGCTGCTGGCGATTTTTCTCTGCGAAGAAAACGGCCCGTGGGCGGCCTGCCTTGGCGCCGGTGGCATCCTGTTGGTGTTCGCTGATTATTTCCCGCGCACCGTGGCTCGGCGCTATCCCGACGCTGTGCTGGCGTTCGGCAATGCCCTGCTGACCATGCCGATGAAAATCGTCTACCCGTTCGCGTGGCTGTTCAGCCGGGTCAGCGCTTTGTTGCTGACCCCGTTCACGCGCAAGGCTCAGGTGGTGCAACAGAGCGAGGACGAGTTGCCGACCGATCACGATGAGGATCACGAGCATCCGGTCCGCAGCCATCCGGTATCGGGCATTCATGCGCTGGACAACATCACGGTCAATGACATTCTGGTGCCGCGCAGTGATGTCGACGGCATCAACCTCGACGATTCGATCGAAGAGATCATCGAGCAACTGCGCGAGAACAAGCGCACGCGTCTGCCGGTGTTTCACAGCGACATCAATCAGGTCGAAGCGGTGCTCAACACCCGCCAGATCGGCCATTTGCTGAGCAACGGTGGATTAACCCGCGAGGCACTGCTGGCCGCCAGCTACGAGCCCTACTTCGTCCCGGAAAGCACGCCGCTGCAACTGCAACTGCTGAACTTCCACAAGCAGCAACGCCGCCTCGGCATGGTCGTCGATGAATACGGTGAAGTGCTGGGCATCGTCACCCTTGAAGACATTCTCGAAGAAATCGTCGGCGAATTCGAAAGCGAGCACAGCCTCGACAACCCGCACATCCATCCCCAGGCCGACGGGCGTATGTTGATTGATGGCGCCGCGTCGATCCGCGACCTGAACAAGTGCCTGGGCTGGCATCTGCCGAGCGACGGGCCAAAGACACTCAACGGCCTGGTCACCGAAGCGCTGGAAACCATTCCGGAAAGCGCGGTGTGCCTGAAGATCGGGCGTTATCGACTGGAAATCCTCGAGACCGAAGAGAACCGGGTGAGCAAGGTGCTGATCTGGCATACATCTTCTGCTCCTGCTTTGGTGCCCGCCAGATAAAAGATCAAAAGATCAAAAGATCGCAGCCTTCGGCAGCTCCTACCCTGCGATCTTTTGCGCTTGTTTGATCGTTAGCCCCCTTCCTATAATCGACGCGCTTACCCAAGCGCCGTCGATCCCTGTGCTTACCCGGCACTGCCCGGATCCTGACTGTTTCCGCTGCAAACCGACGACTGTTCCTACTCGAAACAGCGCTCGCGCCCTACCCCACATCCCTGGGTGTTCGACCATAATAATTCGCTCCACTGGAGCTCATGACTGTCAGGGATCACCGCATGACGACCCAAACCGCTTACAGCGAAACCGCGCCTGCCCAGCCGACCAATTCCGCCACCCGCGTGGCCACGGCAAGCTTCATCGGCACCGCCATCGAGTTCTACGACTTCTACGTTTACGCCACTGCTGCGGCACTGGTGATCGGACCAGTGTTCTTTCCGCAGACCTCCGGCACGGCGCAGATGCTTTCGGCGTTTATCACTTTCGGCATTGCCTTCCTCGCCCGACCACTGGGTTCGGCACTGTTTGGCCACTTCGGCGACCGCATCGGGCGCAAGTCGACGCTGGTCGCCTCGCTGCTGTTGATGGGCGTGTGCACCACCTTGATTGGCGTGTTGCCGGGCTACGACAGCATTGGTGCCTGGGCGCCGATTCTGCTGTGCGTGCTGCGCTTCGGTCAGGGCCTGGGCCTTGGCGGCGAATGGGGCGGTGCGGCGCTGCTGGCCACGGAAAACGCGCCGAAGGGCAAACGCGCCTGGTTCGGCATGTTTCCGCAGCTCGGGCCATCGATTGGTTTTCTTGCGGCCAACGGCCTGTTCCTGACCTTGGCCATGACCTTGGATGACGAACAGTTCCGCAGTTGGGGCTGGCGTATTCCGTTTCTGCTCAGTACGGCGCTGGTGATGGTCGGCCTGTATGTGCGCCTGAAATTGCATGAAACGCCAGTGTTCGCCAATGCGATCGCCCGTCAGGAGCGAGTAAAAGTGCCGCTGGTGGAGTTGTTCAGCCAATACTGGGCGCCGACCCTGCTCGGTGCGGCGGCAATGGTCGTCTGCTATGCGCTGTTCTATATCTCGACGGTGTTTTCCCTGAGCTATGGCGTATCGACGCTGGGTTACAGCCGCGAAACGTTCCTCGGCCTGCTGTGCTTTGCCGTGTTGTTCATGGCCGCCGCGACGCCATTGTCAGCCTGGGCCAGCGACCGTTACGGGCGCAAACCGGTGCTGATCATCGGTGGCGTGCTGGCGATTCTGTCCGGATTTCTCATGGAGCCATTGCTGACGCAGGGCTCGACCTGGGGCGTGGCGCTGTTTCTGTGCATCGAGCTGTTTTTGATGGGCGTGACATTCGCACCGATGGGCGCGCTGTTGCCTGAGCTGTTTCCGACCCACGTGCGTTATACCGGCGCTTCCGCGGCGTACAACCTGGGCGGGATCGTCGGAGCCTCGGCGGCGCCGTTCTTTGCGCAGAAGCTGGTGGCGATGGGCGGGTTGAGCTATGTCGGCGGGTATGTGTCGGCGGCGGCGGTGTTGAGTCTGATTGCGGTGCTGTGCTTGAAGGAGACGCGCAATAACGATCTGAATCAGGTTGCCTGACAGATCGCTATCGCGGGCAAGCCCGCTCCCACAGGGTTTTGGGATTGGTCACAGATTCTGTGTTCACCCAGTCCCATGTGGGAGCGCGCCTGCTCGCGAATAGCTGCCGCGACCCGGTTTACAGCTCGACAACAACCGCCTGCGACGCACGGGTCGCCTTGGCGCGAGCAGCCTCGATCGACTCATCCCGCGCCAGCGCCACGCCCATGCGGCGCTGGCCGTTCACTTCCGGCTTGCCGAACAGACGCAGCGCGGTGTCCGGCTCGCTCAACGCAGCGCCCAGGTTGGCAAATGCGGTCTGGGTCGACTGGCCTTCCACCAGAATCACTGCCGACGCCGACGGGCCGAACTGACGGATCAGCGGCACCGGCAGACCGAGAATGGCGCGGGCATGCAGGGCGAATTGCGACAGGTCCTGAGAAATCAGCGTGACCAGACCGGTGTCATGCGGCCGTGGCGAGACTTCGCTGAACCACACCTGATCGCCTTTGATGAACAGCTCGACGCCGAACAGACCACGGCCACCCAGTGCTTCAGTGACTGCTTTGGCAACACGCTCGGATTCAGCCAGAGCAATCGGGCTCATGGCCTGCGGCTGCCAGGATTCCTGATAGTCGCCCTTCTCCTGACGGTGACCGACCGGTGCGCAGAACGTGGTGCCGCCAATGTGGCGCACGGTCAGCAGGGTGATTTCGTAGTCAAAGTCGATGAAGCCTTCGATGATCACGCGACCTTTGCCGGCGCGACCGCCCTCTTGCGCGTAATCCCAGGCTTTCTGTATGTCATCGGCGCTGCGCAGCAGGCTCTGGCCCTTGCCCGACGAACTCATCACCGGCTTGACCACGCAAGGGAAACCCAGGTCCTGAACGGCTTTGCTGTAGTCCTCGAAGGTGTCGGCGAAGTGGTACGGCGAGGTGGGCAAGTCCAGCTCTTCGGCAGCCAGACGACGGATGCCTTCGCGGTTCATGGTCAGCTGCGCCGCACGCGCGGTCGGAATCACGGTGAAGCCTTCGGCTTCCAGCTCGACCAGCGTGGCGGTGGCGATGGCTTCGATTTCCGGCACGATGAAGTGCGGCTTCTCGGCTTCGATCACTGCACGCAAAGCAGCGCCGTCGAGCATGTTGATCACGTGGCTGCGATGGGCGACTTGCATGGCCGGCGCGTTGGCGTAGCGGTCGACGGCAATCACTTCAACGCCCAGGCGCTGCAGTTCGATTACCACTTCCTTGCCCAACTCACCACAGCCACACAGCAATACGCGGGTCGCGGTTGGCGACAATGGAGTTCCGATACGGGTCATCTCAGGTCCTCAAAGGAAGCGGATCATCGAGGAAAGCCACGCAGGTGCGCTTTCCATGGGGAGAAAGCGCGGCATTTTACATGAACCCGAGGGTTTGGCTTCAGCTGGCGACAGCCTGTTTGCGATCACGCCAGGCCATGATCAGCCAGACGGCGGTGACGCCGGCGAACTTGGAGGCCAGCGCGGTGATGATCACCGGCGGCGTCAAGGCGTCGATCATGCCGAAGAAGATGAAGGTATCCAGTGGAATGCTCAGCGCCGAACTGATCCACAGACGGTCGCGCAACGGCCGCTTGGTAATGCTGAACACCAGCCAGTCGATGCACTCGGAGACCGCGAACGCCGTGGCGCTGGCCAGCGCGATGGAAGGGTCAGAGGTGATGTAGGAGAGCACCAGCGCCGCCAGCATCGCCACGATCGCGCCATGACCGAAGCGCGTTTGCACCATGTCGCGCAGTACGAACACCAGGCCGCCCCAGGCCGACCAGATGATGTCCAGGTGCGGTGCGGTGGAAAAGGCGAAGTTGATCAGCACGACGCTGCTGATGTAGGCGATGAGGAAGATCATGGGGGCGGCCTGTAAATGTGGCGCACAGGTTACTTGAGCGCCGGTATTGCGCCAATAGGTGCGGTGACAGGACCGACGTATTCGCGAGCAGGCTCGCTCCCACAGTGGAAAGCATTTTCA
>NZ_WBRZ01000268.1:0-7423 GCF_008923895.1 Pseudomonas sp. GXM4 | reverse complement strand
AATCTTTGATCCTCAAAATCAAGATCAAAAGATCGCAGCGTGCCGCAGCTCCTACCGGGGTGTTGCGTGATGCTTAAGACAGTTTTTCGAACTTCAGATCCCACACGCCATGGCCAAGACGTTCACCACGGCGTTCGAACTTGGTGATCGGGCGTTCGGCCGGGCGTGGGACGCATTTGCCGTCTTCGGCGAGGTTGCGGTAGCCGGGGGCGACGTTCATCACTTCCAGCATGTACTCGGCGTACGGTTCCCAGTCGGTGGCCATGTGCAGAATGCCGCCAACCTTCAACTTGCTACGCACCAGTTCGGCGAACGAGGCCTGGACGATGCGGCGCTTGTGGTGGCGGCTCTTGTGCCACGGATCCGGGAAAAACAGCATCAGGCGATCAAGGCTGTTGTCGGCGATGCAGCGGTTGAGCACTTCGATCGCGTCGCAATCGTAGACCCGCAGGTTGGTCAGCCCTTGGGTCAACACGCCATTGAGCAGCGCGCCGACACCCGGACGGTGCACTTCAACACCGATGAAATCCTGCTCTGGAGCGGCCGCGGCCATTTCCAGCAGCGAGTGGCCCATGCCGAAACCGATTTCCAGCGAGCGCGGTGCCGAGCGGCCGAACACCTGGTCGTAATCGACCGGCGCATCGGCCAGCGGCAGCACGTACAGCGGCGCGCCCTGGTCCAGGCCGCGTTGCTGGCCTTCGGTCATGCGCCCGGCGCGCATCACGAAACTCTTGATGCGGCGGTGTTGGCGCTCGTCGCCTTCTTCCGTCTGGACAGGCGTGTCGTTCGATTCAGTCATCAATGGCTCTTACTTGATCAGACCATCCAGCGGCGAAGAGGCGCTGGCATAGAGTTTTTTCGGCATGCGGCCGGCGAGGTACGCCAGGCGACCGGCGACGATGGCGTGCTGCATGGCTTGCGCCATCGTCACCGGTTGCTGGGCGTGGGCGATGGCCGAGTTCATCAGTACGGCGTCGCAACCCAGCTCCATGGCGATGGTCGCGTCGGAAGCGGTACCGACACCGGCATCCACCAGCACCGGGATCTTGGCTTCTTCGAGGATGATCTGCAGGTTGTACGGATTGCAGATGCCCAGACCGGAGCCGATCAGACCGGCCAGCGGCATCACGGCGATGCAGCCGATTTCCGCCAGTTGCCGGGCGATGATCGGGTCATCGCTGGTGTAGACCATCACGTCGAAGCCTTCCTTGACCAGGGTTTCGGCGGCCTTGAGGGTTTCGATCACGTTGGGGAACAGGGTTTTCTGGTCGGCCAGCACTTCCAGCTTCACCAGATTGTGGCCGTCGAGCAGCTCACGGGCCAGGCGGCAGGTGCGCACGGCTTCGATGGCGTCGTAGCAACCGGCAGTGTTCGGCAGGAAGGTGTAGCGATCCGGCGACAGCACTTCGAGCAGGTTCGGCTCGCCTTCGATCTGGCCCAGGTTGGTGCGGCGCACGGCGAAGGTGACGATCTCGGCACCCGAGGCTTCGATGGCCTGGCGGGTTTCTTCCATGTCACGGTACTTGCCGGTACCGACCAGCAAACGCGACTGGTAAGTACGACCGGCCAGCACAAAAGGCTTGTCGCTACGAACGATGCTCATGGGGAATCCTCTTTAAGGGTGAGGGTCTTGCAGAATTCTGTGCCCTTGCGGGCCGGGGCAATCAGCCGCCGCCGATGGCGTGGACCACTTCGACGTTGTCGCCGTCGTTCAATGTGGTGTCGGCATGCTGGCTGCGCGGGACGATGTCCAGATTGAGCTCGACCGCCACGCGACGTCCGGCCAGATCCAGACGGGTGATCAGGCCCGCAACGGTTTCACCGTCGGGCAATTCAAAGGACTCACCGTTCAACTGAATGCGCATGCACAACGCCGCCATCATTTTTAGGGGCTGGCATTCTAGCCCGATCATGACCTAAAGGTCAGTACCAAGCGTCAAGCGGTTAGCTGCAAGCGCCAGGCGGCGAGGCCGAGGCAAACCCAACCGATGAGAAACGCGAGGCCACCAAACGGCGTGATGATGCCGAGTTTGCTGATGCCGGTCATGGTCAGCAGATACAGGCTGCCGGAGAACAACACAATGCCGACGGTGAAGGACAGGCCGGCCCAAGTAATCAGGCGCCCCTGAATCTGCGTGGCCAGCAGCGCAACGCCGAACAGCGCGAGTGTGTGCACCAGTTGGTAGGTGACGCCGGTGTGGAAAATCGTCAGGTATTCCGGCGTCAGACGGTTTTTCAGGCCGTGGGCGGCAAACGCACCGAGCGCAACACCGGTGAATCCGAAAAAAGCGGCCAGCATCAAAAAGCCACGCAGCATGGGGAACTCCAGTCAGACGCCATCGGCAGGGTCTGTATAATGGCCCGCTCCACGGGTTCGGCCAAGCCATCTCTATGCTGCGTTCAATTTTCCGTCGTCTCACGAAGGCTCTGCTCTGGTTCGCCGGTGGCAGTGTCTTGCTGGTGTTGGTGTTTCGCTTTGTGCCACCGCCGGGCACGGCGTTGATGGTCGAGCGCAAGGTCGAATCCTGGGTCGACGGCGAGCCGATCGACCTGCAGCGCACCTGGAAGCCGTGGGGCGAAATCTCCGACGACCTGAAAGTGGCGGTGATTGCTGGCGAAGACCAGAAATTCCCCGAGCACTGGGGCTTTGATCTGCGCGCGATTCAGGCCGCTCTGGCCCACAACGAACTGGGCGGTTCGATTCGCGGTGCCAGCACCTTGAGCCAACAGGTGTCGAAAAACCTCTTTCTGTGGTCGGGCCGCAGTTATCTGCGCAAAGGCCTGGAAGCGTGGTTTACCGCGCTGATCGAGGTGTTCTGGCCCAAGCAGCGGATTCTTGAGGTGTACCTGAACAGTGTCGAGTGGGATGACGGCGTGTTTGGCGCTGAAGCGGCGGCGCGGCATCACTTTGGCGTGAGCGCGAAGTCATTGTCGCGCCAGCAGGCGAGTTATCTGGCGGCGGTACTGCCCAATCCACGGGTGTGGAGCGCGAGTCATCCGACCGGTTATGTATCGCGCCGTGCCGGGTGGATTCGGCAGCAGATGAGTCAGTTGGGCGGGGACAGTTACTTGCTCGGGCTGAATGATTCGCGACGGGCGCCCTGGGCTGAATAACACCGAAATTCCAATGTGGGAGCGAGCCTGCTCGCGAATGCGGTGGATCATTCAGCAGTGGCGGTGACTGACACTCCGCTTTCGCGAGCAAGCTCGCTCCCACATGGGTTTTGCGTGAAGCCAGAAATGAAAACGCCCCGATCATCGCTGATCGGGGCGTTTTTTATTGCTGATGCGCCGGTTACGCGGCGATCGACAACTTGAGCTTGTTCATCGCGCTCTTTTCGAGCTGACGGATTCGCTCGGCCGACACGTTGTACTTCTGCGCCAGGTCGTGCAGCGTGGCTTTCTCTTCCGCCAGCCAGCGCTGGTAGAGGATGTCGCGGCTACGCTCGTCCAGCACTTCCAGTGCTTCGTGCAGGTTGGTGTTGGAGTTGTCGCTCCAGTCGGCATCTTCGAGTTGACGCGCCGGGTCGTACCGGTGGTCTTCCAGATAGTTGGCCGGCGACTGGAAAGCACTGTCGTCGTCGGCTTCGGCAGCCGGGTCGAAGGCCATGTCGTGGCCGGTCAGGCGGCTTTCCATCTCGCGCACTTCACGTGGTTCGACGCCAAGGCTTTCCGCCACACGGTGGACTTCCTCGTTGTTCAGCCACGCCAGACGCTTCTTCTGGCTGCGCAGGTTGAAGAACAGCTTGCGCTGGGCCTTGGTGGTCGCGACTTTCACAATGCGCCAGTTGCGCAGGATGAACTCGTGAATTTCCGCCTTGATCCAGTGCACGGCGAACGACACCAGACGCACACCCATTTCCGGGTTGAAGCGCTTGACGGCCTTCATCAGGCCGACGTTGCCTTCCTGGATCAGGTCAGCCTGAGCCAGACCGTAGCCGGAATAGCTACGGGCAATGTGTACGACAAAACGCAGGTGGGCGAGCACCATCTGCCGAGCCGCCCCCAAATCCTGCTCATAGTAGAGACTCTCGGCCAGTTCACGCTCCTGCTCCGGCGTCAGCAATGGAATGCTGTTGACGGTGTGCACATAAGCTTCCAGGTTCGCACCCGGAACCAGCGCATACGCAGGTTGCAAAGAATTGGTCATACGAAAAAACCTCCCACTCACATACTCGTGCCTCTCGGCACTGCGAAAAATTGACCGGGAACTCAGGTACAAGTTCCCATAAAAACCGCAAGGTCAATCACGCGCAAAAAAGATTCTACTTCGGCGCCAGCTCCCTGAGATGACGTGCGACTGCAATCCATGCACCGATATAACCCAACAGCACCGCGCCAAGCAAGAGCGACAGACCGTCGGCCACTGGCACGCCGGCCAGGGCGAAATCACTGCCGTACAAACCGGCCAGTCCGACCACCGCATCGTTCAGCCAGTTGAGGCCAAACGCCAATACACCCCAGGACAACAGCCCTGCACCGAAGCCATACAACGCGCCCATATACAGGAAAGGGCGGCGCACATAACTGTCAGTGCCGCCGACGAGTTTAATCACTTCTATCTCGGTGCGGCGGTTTTCAATATGAAGACGAATGGTATTGCCTATCACCAAAAGTAATGCAGACACCAACAACACCGTCAGACCGAAGACAAAGCGGTCGCCAAGCTTGAGGATGGCGGCCAGACGCTCGACCCAGACTAGATCAAGTTGCGCCTGTTGTACCTTCGGCAGCTCGGAAAGTTTTTGTCTTAATGCTTCGAGTGTCGGCTTGTCGACTTCGTTCGGTGTCACCAGCACCACACCCGGCAAAGGGTTCTCGGGCAGCTCACGCAGGGCTTCGCCCAGGCCGGACTGCTGCTGGAACTCTTCCAGCGCCTGATCGCGGCCGACATATTCGGCATCGGCGACGCCGGGCATGCCTTTGATCTGCTCACGCAGCGCCTCACCCTGCTCCGGACTGGCGTCGAGTTGCAGGTACAGGGAAATCTGCGCCGCGCGCTGCCAGGAACCGCCAAGACGCTCAACGTTGTTGAGCAACAACGACAGCCCCATCGGCAGACTCAACGCCACGGCCATCACCATGCAGGTGAAGAAGCTGCCGATCGGCTGCTTGCCGAGGCGGCGCAGGCTGTCGAGCAGGCTGGCGCGGTGGCTTTCGATCCAGGCGTGAAACAGCGTGGCGAAGTCCGGGCCGTCGTCATCGTCGTGTTTTTTCTTCTTCTGCGGTTGCGGGTCGGCGGCCTTCGGGGCCACGCGCTCGGAAACCTTCGGACTGCGTGTCGCACTCATACCCCGGCCTCCCCGTCGCCGATCAGGCGTCCGCGTTGCAGGGTCAGCATGCGATGACGCATGCGCGCGATCAGTGCCAGGTCGTGACTGGCGATCAGCACGCTGGTGCCCAGACGGTTGATGTCTTCGAACACGCCCATGATTTCCGCCGCCAGACGCGGGTCGAGGTTACCGGTCGGTTCGTCCGCCAGCAGCAAGGCCGGGCGATGGACGATGGCGCGGGCAATGCCGACGCGCTGTTGCTGACCGGTGGACAGGTCGCCCGGGTACAGATCGGATTTGTCCGACAGTGCCACGCGCTCCAGCGCCGAATCGACGCGCTTGGCGATCTCGACCTTGGACAGGCCGAGGATCTGCAGCGGCAAGGCGACGTTGTTGAACACCGTACGATCGAACAGCAACTGGTGATTCTGGAACACCACGCCGATCTGTCGGCGCAGGAACGGAATCTGCGCGTTGCTGATGGTGCTCAGGTCTTGCCCGGCGAGCAGCAGCTTGCCGCTGGTCGGCCGTTCCATCGCCAGCAACAGGCGCAACAGCGTGGATTTACCGGCACCGGAGTGACCGGTGACAAACAAGAACTCGCCACGACGGACTCGAAAGCTCAGCTCATGCAAGCCGACGTGACCGTTCGGGTAGCGTTTACCGACCTGTTCGAAACGAATCATGAACGCTCCCGCTCGGCAAACAGCGCCTGGACAAAGGGTTCGGCTTCAAAGGTGCGCAAATCGTCGATGCCTTCACCGACGCCGATGTAGCGGATCGGCAGGCCGAACTGCTTGGCCAGGGCGAAAATCACCCCGCCCTTGGCGGTGCCGTCGAGTTTGGTCAGGGCCAGGCCGGTCAGTTCGACGGTCTGGTTGAACTGCTTGGCCTGGTTGATGGCGTTCTGGCCAGTGCCGGCGTCGAGCACCAGCAGCACTTCGTGCGGCGCGTCGGCGTCGAGCTTGCCGATCACCCGGCGAACCTTTTTCAGTTCTTCCATCAGGTTGTCTTTGGTGTGCAGACGACCGGCGGTGTCAGCGATCAGCACGTCGATGCCACGGGCCTTGGCCGCTTGCACCGCGTCGAAGATCACCGAAGCGGAATCGGCGCCGGTGTGCTGGGCAATCACCGGAATCTTGTTGCGCTCGCCCCAGACCTGCAATTGCTCCACGGCCGCGGCACGGAAGGTGTCACCGGCCGCCAGCATGACTTTCTTGCCTTCCAGTTGCAGCTTCTTCGCCAGTTTGCCAATGGTGGTAGTTTTGCCGGCGCCGTTGACGCCAACCACCAGAATCACGAAAGGCTTGTTCTGCGAGGCGATTTTCAGTGGCTGTTCAACCGGTTTGAGCATCGCTGCCAATTCGGCCTGCAGAGATTTGTACAGGGCGTCGGCGTCTGCCAGTTCCTTGCGTGCGACCTTCTGGGTCAGGCGCTGGATGATCTGCGTAGTGGCTTCGACGCCGACGTCGGCGGTGAGCAGACGGGTTTCGAGGTCGTCGAGCAGGTCATCGTCGATGGTCTTGCGCCCGAGGAACAGACTGGCCATGCCCTCGCCGATGCTGGCGCTGGTCTTCGACAGGCCTTGCTTGAGACGGGCGAAGAAGCCGGCTTTGGTTTCTTCGGTGCGCGGGGTTTCGAGGGGCGCTTCTACAGGTGCTTCGACCGGCACGATCGGAGTGATAACCGGCGCAGCGGCAAGCGGTGCGGGCTCAGGCTCGGACGGCGGAACAACCGGGGCGGCGGGTTCAGAAATGATCGGCGCTGGCTCGACAACCGGCTCAGGCACAGGCTGCGCAGCCACTTCGGCAACCGGCGCAGGTATCACTGGCGTCACATGCGGCGCTGCTTCTTCAACCAGCGCGACCGGTTCTTCTGCCACTGGCAAGGTCAGCCACGGCTCGGCGGCGGGCGTCAGCGGCAACTCGGCAGCGGCCGGCGTTTCGGGCTCGGCCTCAACCTCCGGTTGCAGCACCGGCTCGGCGATCGGCAGCACAATCGGCGCCGGCTCTTCTTCTATTACAGGTGCTGGCGCGGGGGCCGGCTCAGGAATCGCGGGCGGCTGTTCGACGACGGGTTCCTGCGGTTTCTTCCGCAGCCATCCGAACAGGCTTTTCTTCTCGCCAGCCGCAGCTGGGCTCTTCTTGTCG
>NZ_WBRZ01000267.1:0-7528 GCF_008923895.1 Pseudomonas sp. GXM4 | reverse complement strand
AGTCGCTTCGATGTGTTAAATCTACCAAAAAACGAACGAATCGTCAATCCAACCTTGCCGACCACCGAGAATGCAGCGCTACGCGATTCAACTACCCGTTCTGGAAGCGAAAGGCTGGCTATAGTCAAACATCATCCTGAAGGAGTTGTGCCTATGAAAACCTGCACCGTGTATGGCGATATGGCCGCTGATAGCGCGGCCGACCAGTACCCTACCGTGACCTTGTGCGATGATTGTGTAGAAGCTGACAAATTGAAAAAAGCAGATTCTCAGATCGTCTCGACAGAAGCCTACGATCCAGATTATGGCGAAAGCTGCGAGTGGTGCGGTGTAGAGGCGAGCGAAGAAAAAGGCGCTTGAAGTGAATGGGCCCTTGAACGACCGAAGGCGTTTGAGGGCTTAAATCCACATAGCAGAATCCCGTCACCTTCGGCTCCGCATCGCCCCCAGATAGAAGGCAGCCCAAGCAACTCCATGCATACGAGCACTACCGCTGAATGCGACGTGTGTTGATAATTGCTCAGTCATAAAATGCCCATCGAACCTCGACATCCCCGAGCGAAGACCCATCTGAGATCCGCATGACCGAACAATACAAAGCAACGCTCAAGCTGGCGCTGATCTTCACCGTGCTAATTGCTGCGAATTTTGCTTCACCCTTTATTAGCAAGTATCTGAGCCCCGAGGAGCAAACGATCCTGTTCCTCGTCATAGTGTATTCAGGAGGCGCTATCTACGCCTTCCAGACGCGAGATCAGATGAATGCTTTCATTAAAAACTGGCCCAGCTCACTGGTCTACACAGCATTTATCCTTTACGCCTGCAAAATCGCCGCTGAAAAAGTTATCAATGCCAGGACCGGCATTGAGGTCGAAAACATCCGCTACGCATCAACCATAGGAGGTGCCCTTTATTCAGTGCCTCTATCGATGATCGTCATTAGCTTCTTTATGCAGGTTAAGACGTTCGTGCGTTGGTTAAAAGCGCAATCCAACGGGGACGACGGCGCGGCGCTTGTTCCTTCTCTTTTGAGGCTATGTTTCATCACTTCGCTATTTGGGCTTGGGATGTACACGTTTCCTAAAGCTCACGCTGTTGTGGATTACGCCGTTCTAGCCGATGCCACATCCGTGAACAGCTGCGGACCTGCAGAACCTAGCGTGGTATACGTCCGCAAGAACTCCGAAACCTGCAAACGCATCCACATAAGCCCCTTCGAAGGCATCTATGAGTCAACCGACATCCCAAGCAAATCGGGCTGAGCCGGAGGCAGCGGCAGTATCAAATATGCCCCCTGATTCCTCACATTCCCCACCGCTCGATCCACTGGAAACCATTCGAAATCCTCCGTAGGGCTGCACATCGTTCTGACGATTTCCTCCGCCCTCAGCGGATCCAGGTCCGGCTCCAACCATTCCCTTGCCGCTGAAGCATCCAGCACAAGCGGCCGACGATCGTGAATATCCACCATGCCCTGATCGCTAGCAGCGGTGATGATGACGAACCCGTCCCCATCGTCTTCCTCGAGCCCCGCGGTTACTTGAGCGAGGGCGCCGAAAAACATTGGTGCCTGGCTTTTTAGACGAATGAAGTAGGGCCGCTTTTTCTTCGGGTCTTCGGGATCTTTTACCCATTCAAACCAGCCGTTGGCAGGCGCAATCGCTCGGCCGTTCGGCCAGAGCTGTTTAAAGAATTTGCCGCTGGTAACCGTCTCGACCCGAGCGTTGATAGGATCTGGCCGCTTTCCTTTGGCCCAGAACGGCGACCAACCCCAGCGGACTCGGTCCACGCTCAATCCACCGCCTGCCGGGCGTATGATTTCGACGCGTGTCGTGGGCGCTACGTTGTATCGATCTATCGGCCAATGGTCGTAACCATTGATGACTGTTTGCTGAGGGGCGAGCTCGTGCAGGTAGTGATCCATTGATTCGTAGATGGAATAACGTCCGCACATGATGTCACCCGTCGAAATGTCCTACACATCACATTGACCGCGGTTCGGCCTACGAGCTTACTGTATGCACATACAGTTTAACTTTTGTCGGATTCGTATCATGAGCGTCACCATTCTCGGCCCTTTGTCAGAAGCAGGCGAAAAGCTCCCGCTTTACTCGTTTCAAGTTCCGGCAGGTTTTCCATCGCCAGCGGCTGATCACATTGAAAAGCACATCTCACTAGATGAGCTTTTCGACATCCGTGCCCCACATGTTTATCTGGCGAAGATCGAGGGCGAGAGCATGCAAGACGCCGGCATATTTTGCGGCGACCTAGTGATCGTCAATCGCAGCCTGAACGCCGAGCATGGCGACATCGTCATCGCCGGGCTCAACTCGGAGCCGATTTGCAAACGGCTGCACAAGCGTGACAACACCATCATTCTGATGTCGGCCAACAGCAAATACCCGCCACGCTATGTCATGGAGGGGGACGAGTTGATCATTTGGGGGGTGGTAACTTACAGCGTGCGTGACCATGGCAGATCGTGACCAGGTCTTCGCTCTGATCAACTGCAACAGCTTCTATGCGAGCTGCGAGCGAGTGTTTCGGCCTGACTTGGCGAAGACGCCAATCGTCGTGCTCAGCAACAACGACGGTTGTGTGATCGCTCGCAGTTACGACGCAAAACCCTTCGTAAAAATGGGCGCTCCGTACTTTCAAATTCGCAATGAACTGCGCCGTCACGGTGTTCAGGTCTTCAGCAGCAACTACGCGCTCTATGGCGATATGAGCGAACGAGTGATGACCATCATCGAATCCATGGTGCCGGCCGTTGAGGTGTACAGCATCGATGAGGCGTTCGCCGATCTCAGCGGCATCACTGGTGATATGACAGCCTTCGGCCGATCAATTCGCGCCGCCGTCTATAAAGGAACCGGCATCCCGGTCGGAGTCGGCATCGCGCCAACGAAGACGCTGGCCAAGCTCGCCAACCACACCGCAAAACGATTTCAGGCGCACACCGGCGGCGTGGTGGATATCTGCGATCCGATCAAGCGCGACTGGGGTTGCGAAACACCGACGTCGGCGAAGTTTGGGGTGTTGGGCGTCGGATGAAAGCGCACCTAGAAAGCATGCAGATCAACAGTGCGATGGATCTGGCCAAGGCGGATCCGTGGACACTCCGACGCAAATTCAGCGTGGTCATTGAAAAGACCGCACGCGAACTGAGCGGGACATCCTGCTTGGAACTCTCCGAAACGGAGCCGCCCAAGCAAGAGATCTGCAGCAGCCGCATGTTCGGCAAGCGACTGACAACCATTGAGCCGATCAAAGAAGCGGTGGCCACCTACGTGCATCGAGCCGCAGAAAAGCTGCGTGCGCAGAATTCGTTGTGCAAGAAGATCCGCGTCAGCATCCGCACCGGTATCTTCAGTCCGGAGGAAGCCAAGTATGCCAACGGTGCGATGGTTGAATTACCTTACCCGACCAACGATGTGAGGCTGCTGACCCAGGCAGCGACCGAAGCGATCAACCGTCTATTCCGGCCGGGCTTTAAATACAGCAAGGCCGAAGTGTTGCTGATGGATCTACGACAGCCGGGAGAATTTACTGATGACCTATTCGCCCCGTCTCAGCCACAAGCCACGAACAGGGTTATGGGTGTCGTAGATGAGATCAATCAGCGGTGGGGTAGTGGAACGCTGCGAGCCGGGAGCGTGCCGACGAGACCTGAGTGGGGGGATGCGACGGGAGATGATGAGCCAGAGTTTCACCACAAAACTGGACCAGTTATGGATTGTTAAGTGCAACTAGAGAGCAAGTGAAGATTTGGCGTAATGTATGTGGATTCTGCATATTTGAATGATATCCAAATTTTAGAAGGGAACGGGTCATGCTGGATGAAACTTGTTACATGTGTGAGCAGCCTGCAACTTCGGTTGAGCATGTTCCGCCTAAGTGTATATTTCCAGAGTTTAAAGATGCACAGGTTGATTTGCGTCGAAAATTAATCACTGTGCCTTCATGTGATGACCACAACGCAAAGAAAAGTCGAGACGACGAATTTCTGATGGTGAGTATCGCAGGTATAATTGGTAACAACTCAATTGGTTATGAGCATTATCAAGGTAAAATTCAGCGCGCCCTAAGGAGAACATCCTATAGACTTTTAGGACGAGTATTCCTCAAGGGAAGTATCACCCGAATAGGTGATGAGAACAAATTTCTAGATTTAATCTGGGGTACCCCAGACTATCCTAGATTAGTCGACTGTTTTACACATATAGCTTATGGCATCTATAGGCATCATTTTCAGGTGTCGTTCGACGGGAAGATAAAAGTGTTTTTGGGCTTTCTCCATTCGGCAAACAAAAACCAAAATTCTTTCAAAGAATTTATTGCTCACAGAGCGGAAATTGATTTAAAAGAAAAACACGGTAGCAATCAGGGTGTGTTTTATTATCGACTTGCTCCTCCCGACCAGTTTGGGCTGTCTTTGATGCATCTTTGTTTTTATGAAAACGTGAATGTTTATGTTTCTCTTATACCCGCAGGTACCGGACAAATCTTTGATTTAGGGATGGAGATGATTAAGGGTGGTATTGAAACCACCATTAATTTGGAAGGTAAGGAATACAAATTTAATCTAAAAGATGGTTGAGTTCGCGCTAGATATTTATTGCCGCTACGATAATACAGAACCCCATCAAGATGGGATTCTATAATTAGTGGTTACTTCAAGCTGTTCGGATCCCCTTGAACGTTCCAGCTTGCCCAGTCAACAACCTCCGAAACAATAATTCCGTCATCACCATCCAAGAATTGCGTAAAGTATTGACACAGGCCTTTCGCATTCGTCTGTTCGCGCTTGAAGCACCACAACGACTCGAGGATGCGTACAGCATCGAACTCGGCTAATTTGTCGTACAGCGCTTTGTAGTTGCGCTGTTTACGCAGGTCATACTCCAAAAAATACAAAGCCATTTTCCACCCCCTTAGCGCGCGTTTTCGGATTGAGAAAGCACGGACGCGGCGAGGGATTTTGTGGCCGCGCTGTATTTATCGGACTGCATGACGTGCGATGCCAGCGTCTCCATCAGCTTGCCGGTTTCCTTGATGGAGGACGATTGGGACAGTGCGGATGCGGCAAGGCTTTTGGCTGTAACAGAAGCGTGTGGATTCCGGAGAATTTCCGAAGCCAAGGTCGCGATGGTTTCGCCGGTTTGTTTTGTATTGAATGTCATAATGGTATTACCTCTATTTGGCTAAAAAATGCCTCAGAGGGAAAGCCGTTCAGCAGAAGCCGTTGACGTTCAAGTCAATGTTTGGCTCAATGCAGTCCCCCTGGGGCTAACGTAGTCGCTACTGTTTAGCTTTAGATGGTGCGGGTGGTTGTGTTCTAGTTTGGCGACCGAAGCATGACCACTCGCAGACTTTTCTAGGCTCACCTCATTCGAGGTCAGTAGCTAACGAAAACCCTACATGTAGGGTTTTTTTTCGTCTGGGATACAAGATAATGCGTTTTCCACAGGCATTGCAACTGGCAACCTGTGGATAAGTCTGTGCGTAATTTGTGTACGAAATTGAGTACACGCGCGTAGGCCTTTATCCTCCTGATTCAGACCGGTTATCACTGAAATACAGAAGATTTTATTTTCTTTCAGGCCTTGGTGAGTGAGCATCCGCCAATTCATAAAGCTGTCAGAAATGCCATGCGTAATTGCTGATATGTCGCAATTCCTACTCAATCCATACGCGCTCGTCATGGAGGCAGAAGCCTATAAGCCGCCGAAGCATTAGCACGAAGGTCGTTTTAGATCAGACGCAAGCGTTCTCTCTTCACCCGTCATAAAAGCTCATTTCTAATTCATCCACAGTCGTGCGTGATGAGCGTGGTTGCGCCTATGGCTTCTAAAGACTGTCAGTGCTGACGCGAAGTCGGGAGCCGTCGACACCGAGGTTGTCGGCAATGTTTTGAGCGGTGATCGATCAGATGACGACGTTATCCATGCATTAAGCTGCGCCACCATTTTTCTGGAAAAAACAGATGCACGGAATGCAAAAACTCAAGCTCGCATCACTTTTCATATTCCCACTGATAGCGGCGTGCACCTCGCCATCAGTGGTCACAGATCGACCTGATCACGTCGAGCAATTGGCTCACCCAACCTTCGATAACTGCGCAGTTGGTTGCCCACTCGGTGGTAGCAGCACGACCCTTTACCGCTAGGCGTACACCCTGAACAACAACGGCTCAACCAAATTCGCCAACTGGGTAGCCTACAAAATTACAAAACAAACACCGGCCAGCGGACGTCCTCGAAATTGGACGACGGACCCTGATGTGCCGTCCGGTGAAACGCTCAGTCCAGCGGACTACAAAGGGGCCAGTGAAGCCTTGAAAATAAACCGCGGGCATCAAGCGAATTTAGCTTCTTTGGGCGGTGTGTCCGATTGGCAAGCGCTGAACTACCTCTCCAACATCACGCCGCAAAAGGCGGATCTCAACCAAGGCGCGTGGGCTCGCCTCGAGGATCAAGAGCGGAGCTTGAGTAAAGCTGCGGACGTAGACGCGGTGTACGTGGCCACTGGGCCGCTCTATGAGAGGAACATTGGATCGCTGCCTGGAACCACCAAGACTCATACGATTCCGAGCGGATACTGGAAGATCATCTTCACGGGACCGACTCCCACCGGTGGCTTATATGCAGCATTCATCATGGAGCAAAGCACGCCTCGTACGGCCAGTTTCTGTGAATTCCAGGTTACCGTAGCCGAGATCGACAGGCGTGCAGGACTGAAGATGTGGGTCGGACTGCCTCCGGATGTCCAGAACGAGTTGAAGGCGAAAGGAGGGCGACTATCTCAGAAAATAGGTTGTCGCGAACCTGTAGAGCTTTCCGCAAGGTAGGTGCCTTTCCAGTCCAAATAGTTCTCCAACGAAAACGGGGACCTTTCGGTCCCCGTTTTGCGTTACACCTGCGGAATAATCCGTACTAATCGAATCAGCCAATAAGCCGCTTGAAACGCACGAATCAACTCTTCCGGGATGTACTTTTGAATGAAGGATCGCATAAGCGAATTCTCCAAAGGGTTGGGTGAAATTTGCTTCAGTGAAACGTCGAAGCAAACATGTTTCCACTTTACGTGGTGACAAAGCCTAAATTCAGTAACAAGCTCTTCAGAATAGTTAAATAACGAATTAACGAATTAACGAAGAAGTGCTGTTGACGGCTCGGTCACCAGCCAATACCCTTTGATGTGCGAGTAACAAAGAAGCAAGGCTGTAAGTGGTCAGGCGAGATTACCACAGTAGATCCTTCGGGAATCAACCACAAAATTTTCGCCCTCGGAACCCGCCACTGCGCGGGTTTCGTCGTTTTGGAGCGACAAAAATTAACTCTATTGGGAGAGGCCGTGTAAAACAGCGGGTTTGGCGGCATAGACACCGCTATTTGTAAATACGTGAAATAGGCAGTTCTGCCTATTGATTTACCTTATACCGTAAAACTACTTTCCGACGAACGGTATGTGATGCTGTAGGATAGCCCAAAGATATCTTTTAGTAGCTGGATGTTTTTTGATCGTT
>NZ_WBRZ01000266.1:0-7553 GCF_008923895.1 Pseudomonas sp. GXM4 | reverse complement strand
CCATCGAGTTTCTCGATCAGCGGGTGGCTCGGGTTGAATTCGAAGATCGGCTTCGAATCCGGGACTTTCTGCCCGCTGGCTTCGAGGATCTGGCGCATTTGCAGGCCCAGGTCCTGTTCGCCGATGGCCAGAATGGCCGGCGAATCGGTCAGACGATGGGATACGCGGACTTCAGCCACGGAATCACCCAGCGCAGTTTTCAGACGCTCGACCAGGCCTTCTTTGGACTTGGCGACTTCTTCTGCGGCTTTCTTGTCCTCTTCCGAGTCCAGGTTGCCCAGATCGAGGTCACCGCGCGCCACGTCGACAAACGTCTTGCCGTCGAATTCGCTGAGGTAGCTCATCAGCCACTCGTCGATGCGATCGGTCAGCAGCAGCACTTCGATGCCTTTCTTGCGGAAGACTTCCAGGTGCGGGCTGTTCTTGACCTGCGCGTAGGTTTCACCTGTGAGGTAGTAGATCTTGTCCTGACCTTCCTTGGCGCGGGCCAGGTAGTCAGCCAGACCGACAACCTGCTCGCCGTCGTCGCCCTGGGTCGATGCGAAACGCAGCAGACCGGCAATTTTCTCTTTGTTGGCGAAGTCTTCTGCCGGGCCTTCTTTCATGACCTGACCGAAGTTTTTCCAGAAGCCTTTGTATTGCTCAGGCTCGTTCTTCGCCAGTTTTTCCAGCATGTCGAGCACACGCTTGGTCAGCGCGGTTTTCATCGAATCGATGATCGGGTCTTTCTGCAGGATCTCACGCGACACGTTCAGCGACAGGTCGTTGGAATCGACCACGCCTTTGATGAAGCGCAGGTACAGCGGCAGGAACGACTCGGCCTGATCCATCACAAACACACGCTGCACGTACAGCTTCAGGCCTTTCGGCGCTTCACGCTGGTACAGATCGAACGGCGCGCGGGCCGGCACGTACAGCAGCGAGCTGTACTCAAGCTTGCCTTCAACCTTGTTGTGGCTCCACGACAGCGGATTTTCGAAGTCGTGAGCGATGTGTTTGTAGAACTCCTGGTATTCCTCGTCTTTGACTTCAGTGCGCGGACGGGTCCACAGGGCGCTGGCACGGTTGACGGTTTCCCATTCAACGGCTGGGGCCTCTTCGCCTTCGGCCGGAGTGACTTCCTTCGGCAGTTCGATCGGCAAAGCGATGTGGTCGGAGTACTTCTTGATGATGTTGCGCAGACGCCAGCCATCCGCGAATTCGTCTTCGCCGGATTTCAGGTGCAGGACGATGCGGGTGCCGCGCTCTGGCTTGTCGATGGTGGCGACTTCGAACTCGCCCTCGCCTTTCGACGACCAGTGCACGCCTTCGCTGGCGGCAGTGCCGGCGCGACGGCTGTAAACGTCAACCTTGTCGGCGACGATGAAGGCCGAATAGAAGCCGACACCGAACTGGCCGATGAGGTGCGAATCTTTCTTCTGATCGCCGGACAGGTTTTTCATGAAATCGGCGGTGCCGGATTTGGCGATGGTACCCAGGTGGGTGATCACATCGTCACGGTTCATGCCGATACCGTTGTCTTCGAGGGTGACGGTCTTGGCGTCCTTGTCGAAGCTCACACGGATTTTCAGGTCAGCACCACCTTCGAGCAACTCAGGCTTGGCCAGGGCTTCGAAGCGCAGCTTGTCGACAGCGTCAGAGGCGTTCGAGATCAATTCGCGAAGGAAAATTTCCTTATTCGAATACAGCGAATGGATCATGAGGTGCAGCAGCTGCTTTACCTCGGTCTGGAAGCCCAGGGTTTCCTTTTGAGTTTCCACACTCATGGTCATCAAACTCCAATCAGATGGCAGTGGCCGCGACCCGAAATGGTCTGCGGCGGGTTGTCATCTGAGTTGGGGGCGCTGTTCAGGATTTCAAGGGCTCATCAATTTTGAAGTGCGCGCGGGCGGTGGCGATCGGTTCGGCCTCGGTACTCTGCCAGGCAGTGACCGCTACGTTAGCGACGCGACGGCCCTGACGGCAGACCTGACACCTGGCCCAGGTGTCGCGAAACTGCCCGGCGCGCAGGTAATCGAGGGAAAAATCGATGATCTTCGGCACACCCGGCGTGCCGGTGAAAATCAGCAAATGCAGGGCTGCGGCCAGCTCCATGAAGCCGGCAATCACTCCGCCATGGATCGCCGGCAATAAAGGGTTACCAATGTTGTCCTTGTTCGCCGGCAGTTTGAACAGCAACTCATCGCCGACTCGCGAGCACTCGATACCGATCAGCCCGGCATAAGGAATCAGTGCCAGCAGCGGCGTGTAATCGCCCTGTGCATGGGCCTGTTGCAGCTGCTCCCTGAGTTCGTTGCTCATTGGCTCGCTCCCTTGATCGCGCCCGCGAAACCCTTGCTGCCCTTCAGACCGGTGCCCATGCGCATGAATGTGCCGACGACGTGGGCAATCGGTTGCTCGGGATCGTCCTGGTAAGCAAAACCACGGGCAAAGATCACGTCGGTGGTGACGCGATAGCACTGGGCAAAGCCGTACACCGCTTTGTTCGGTTCAGCGGCGTGCATGTAGTCGATGCGCAGATCGAGGGTCGGACAGACTTCGAACTCCGGCAGCACGCACAGGGTCGACATGCCGCAGGCGGTGTCCATCAGCGAAGTGATGGCGCCGCCATGAATGACTCCGGTTTCGGGATTGCCGACGATTTTTTCGCTGTACGGCAGGATCACCGTCAGCCCTTCGCTGGAGGCACTGTGCACCTGCAAACCCAAGACCTGACAGTGGCGCAATGCCGATAAAAAGCGCGTCGCGCGCTCAAAAACGGGGTTTTCGGCCATGTGATAATTACTCGCGTTTGGGCCTTGTGCCAGTAGTGAGAAAAGCGGCAAAAGTTCCGTGATAAAACAAACTTATATATCTGAAACAATTGAGGAACTTAACCCGTAGCGCCGAGTTCTTAAGGCCAGTAGTTATTTTCCATAAGGAGATACACCCCATGCGTAAGACTTTAGCTATTGCCTTGATGTTGACCGCTTCCCTCGGTCTCGCTGCCTGCGATAAAAAATCCGAGGACAAAGCTCAAGATGCCAACCAACATGCTGAGCAAGCTCAGCAAGACATGAACAAAGCTCAGGATAAAGTGAACGACGCAGCAAAAGAAAACGCCGAAGCTGCCAAAGCTCAGGCTGAATCGAACGCCGCTGCTCAAGAAGAAGCCGCCAAAAAGCAATAAGCTTTCTGGTGTGAAAGAAAACCCGCCAAGTGCGGGTTTTCTTTTGCCTGCGATTTACCGGTTAGAGCAACACGGTTCTAAAAGTCGGACTAATCATCAGCAACAACGTACAGATGAAGCCAACTAGCCACATCAGGCTGCGCAACTTCGCCAGATCCGCCAGATAGAACCACAGATAGAACACTCGCGAGATCACGAAGATGATCGCCAGCGCATCGATCAGCCAACCCGCGGTTTGCGTGGTATGCGCCATCAGCACGCCGACGGCGAAGAGGATGAAGGCTTCGAAGCTGTTCTGATGGGCCGCCAGCGCCCTCGCACCGAAGCCGGTCAACTGCGCCTGCTGCTGCCGAGGCAAGTGATTGTCATACCCGCCCTGCTCTTTCATGGCCTTGGCCACCGGCATGCGCGCCACGTAGATCAATAAAGCACTGATAAACACACACCAGAACGGAACACTCATCAAACAGCCTCTTTGTTTGCCTCAGGGACGGGCGCCTCTGTAGGGGTATAGACCATGACATCGAGAACGTCGGAATGAAACTCGCGGCGATACAAAACCACCACGACTCCCGCGCTCATGATCATGAACAGCCACGGGCTGACGAACCACGCCAGCATGCTCATGCCGAAGTAATAAGAACGCAGGCCGAAGTTGAACTGGTTGGCCGCCATCGAAATCACCCGCGCCGCCCGTGAAGCGAAGGCCTTGCGTTCCTGCTCGGTCACTTGGCGCTCGCCGATCATCGGCGCTGAACCGACCAGAATCGCCGCGAAGTTGTATTGGCGCATGCACCAGCTGAACGTGAAGAACGCATAGACGAACACCAGTGCCAGGCACAGCAACTTGATCTCCGACATGCCCTGCGACGCCTGCTGCACCATCGGAATATCCGCCAACAACGACACGGCTCGGTCGGACGCACCGAGCACGGTGAGAATACCGGCGAGGATGATCAGCGTGCTGGACGCGAAAAACGAGGCGTTGCGCTCCAGATTGCCGATCACGCTGGCATCGGCGATGCGGTTGTCACGCAGCAGCATGCGACGCATCCAGTCTTCGCGGTAAAGGTGCAACACGCTGGCCAGACACGCCGTATCACGGGCCTTCCAGGTGGCATAACGGGTGTAACCGCCCCAGCAGACGACAAACCAGACGGCGGCGAGCAGGTGGATCAGATTGGCTTGGATGAACGACATTCGTTGTCCTGAGCAAGAGGAATGATGGAGGGACCCCTTCGTTTCGACGTGTTGGCTCGTAAAAAGACACGCTCATTGAAGAGTCAAATTTATTCAAAATAGACCGCAGCTATCAGTTTTCAGAGGCTTATACCTGTCAACTCTGACAGTAGCGCTGAGGGTATGGCGAGGCATAAGGTCGTTTTCTCAAACGGGAACACTGACCGCTCCCCTATCAGACAAGGATTTGAGCATGAGACCTTTGAACGCTGCGCTGCCCATTGACACAACGTTTGGCAACCGGGGGTACGCCGAGTCATTTGCTGCGGGAAGCCAGGCTTTGAACATCGCAGGCTTGCGCCCGGATGGAAAGATCCTTCTCGTGGGACAAACTTTTGTAGAGGGCAAGGCCAGTTTTCATTTGGCGCAATTACTGGCAGACGGTACTAACGATACTGGCTTCAACGAAAACGGTTTGATCGTAGGTACGTTTACAGGTTCGGGACAAGCCAGCGGCACTGGCGCCTGTCTTTATAAAGACGGCAAGGCGCTGCTTTTTGGGTATCAATATGATGAGGACCAAGGAACTCGATTTGCGCTTGCCAGATTCTTCGCTGATGGTCAAAGAGATCGCGATTTCGGTCTCGATGGGACGGTTTACGTCCCTTTCCTGCCACAGTCCGAATCGCAATTGCCAAAACCGGAAGCTTCCATCAAGTCGCAATCCAGAACCAGGTTAGTACTGACTGCTGATGAAAAAATCCTCGTCGGTCAAAGCAACCGACTGTTCAGACTTGATCAGAAAGGAGATTTCGATACCGCTTTCAACAACCAAGGCTGGCTGGATCTTGCAATGGGCATTGCTTCGATTTCAGTGGCAGAGGATGGAGTAATCACAGTCGCAGGTTCGAGGGCTGGAGAAGGAAAGATTGTGCGCCTGAACGTCGATGGAACACCCCATAAAGACTTCGGCGATGATGGCACCGGGACCATCTACATTCCATCGGATTACCCGGCCAGCGTACGAAGCCTGATGTTACGTGCTGACGGCAGCTTCTTTGTTGCTGGCCAGGTCGACACATCGCCTGACGACGTTTGGGGTAAAGGACGTAAAGCAATGATGGCCGCGTACAACCCGAACGGTAGACCAAATCTCGCATTCAATCAGGGTAAGCCTGTTGTCACTGATCTTGGATTAACCGACGGTTGCACTTTGTTCGATCTGAGTGGGGAGCCTGAGGATGGCTTGGTTGTGGTGGGGAGTACAGGGCAAATAACCAGGGAGCAAATGCTTGCCTGCCGCTATCTGGCAACGGGTGAACTGGACACAACCTTTGGAGATGGCAAGGGATACGTGACTCACTCTATGGGGCCCGGTATGCAATGGATCTCGGTGGCAGTGCAGCCCGACAAGCGAATACTCCTGAGCCGTGACAGCGACAACGTCAATGTGGGAGCTCTGGTCGTACGTTATCTGGGCTGAGGATTATCAGCTCTGATAAAAAATGCCCCGTATCGATTGATACGGGGCATTTCTGTTTAACCGGGGCTGACCCACTTGTGGCGGGTCTGAACCACGTCAGGCAGTGACTTCGCTGCGCTTGCCCAGCAGGCGATCGCAGACCACGGCGACCACCAGGGTCATCACGCACGGCACCAGCCACGCCAGACCCTGCTCGCTCAGCGGCAGATGGGTCAGCTGAGTTGGCATCCAGTCGGCCAGACCAGCGCCTTTCAAGGCGTCGATGGTGCCGAAAACGAAGGAAACCAGCATCACCGGGCCAAGAATGCGCCCGTGCTCATGCCAGAAATCCTTACAGAAGCTCAGCGCGACCAGAACGATGCACGGCGGGTAGATCGCAGTGAGTACCGGAATCGAGAAAGCAATGAGCTTGGTCAGACCAAGGTTGGAGACCAGCAGCGAGAACGCCGCGAGGATAATCACCAGCGTCTTGTAGGACAGTGGCAGCACACGGCTGAAGTATTCAGCACAGGCACAGGTCAGGCCAACCGCCGTGACCAGACACGCCAGCGAGATCAGCACCGCAAGGAAACCACTGCCCAGCGAACCGAAGGTGTGCTGCACGTACGCATGCAACACCGCCGCGCCGTTGGTGGCGCCGACCGCGACTTCATGGCTGCCGGACCCGAGGCGGAACAGGCTGACGTAGACCAGTGCCAGACCCACGCCGGCAATCAGCCCGGCAATGATCGCGTAACGGGTGATCAGCGCTGGCGACTCGACGCCACGGGAGCGGATCGCGTTGACGATAACGATGCCGAATACCAGTGCGCCGAGGGTATCCATGGTCAGGTAACCATTGATGAAGCCTTGGGAAAACGGTGCCGCCACATACTCTGGAGTGCCGTGACCGATGTCACCCGCCGGCAAGGCGAACGCGGCAATGCCCAGTACTGCCAGCGCAATGATTTTCAGCGGCGCGAGGAAGCGGCCCACGGTATCCAGCAAACGCCCAGGGTAGAGCGAAATGAAGAACACCAGCAGGAAGTACACCGAGCTGTAGAGGAACAGCGCCAGCGGGCTCTCGCCGGTCAACGGCGCCAGACCCACTTCGAAGGAAACGGTCGCGGTACGCGGAGTGGCGAACAGCGGACCCACAGCCAGATAGCATGCCGCCGCGAGGATACCGCCGGCGATCTTGCCGATCGGGCTGCTCAGCGCATCCATCGCGCCGCCGACCTTGGCCAGCGCCACCACAGTGACTACCGGCAAACCTACGGCGGTTATCAGAAAGCCCAGCGCGGCCATCCAGACGTGAGGTCCGGCCTGCAAGCCGACGATCGGCGGGAAAATGATGTTACCGGCCCCGACAAACAGGGCAAACGTCATAAAACCAAGTGCCAGGATGTCCTGACCTTTCAAAACTTTCATTAAGGTAATACCACACTACTGAAATCGGAATTTAGAGGGGGATTGCCCTGTTGGATTAGGGAAATGCTGTCGATCCGTATGGGACTGACCCTTAAAGCGCGTGGCTGCCTTGTGGGCGGCGGACGCAAAAATGGCGGCCAGCCTAACGAATTTGGCTGACAAACGCACTGTTAGAGGGCGAACTATCCGATACGCGACGTTTCAGTGTCGCGTTTACATATCTATTTTTCATACAGAGAACCTGTATTCATCACAACGAACCTGTGGCGAGGGGATTTATCCCCGTTGGGCTGCGCAGCAGTCCCAAAGAAT
>NZ_WBRZ01000265.1:0-7553 GCF_008923895.1 Pseudomonas sp. GXM4 | reverse complement strand
GGACGCTCTGCGTCCCATTGGAACGCAGAGCGTCCCTTGAGGCATTCCCACGCAGAGCGTGGGAACGATCAACCACTGCCCACCAGAGGCAGCACCTCAATTAGCCATGAGGCCATAAACCGTGATCGAGACCCTGAACCACCTTCCCCACCCGCACGAAAGCGCGGCCGCCCTCGCCGGCCATTTCACTGATCTGGCGCCGCCGCTCAATGCCCGGCAAGCGCATCTGGAAGCCTCGCGCTGCCTGTATTGCTACGACGCGCCTTGCGTCAATGCATGCCCCAGCGAAATCGACATTCCGTCGTTCATCCGCAACATCCATCAGGACAACGTACAGGGCGCAGCGCAAAAGATCCTCTCGGCAAACATCCTCGGCGGCAGTTGCGCGCGGGTCTGTCCGACGGAAATTCTTTGCCAGCAGGCCTGCGTGCGCAACAACGCGCAGGAGTGTGCGCCGGTGCTGATTGGTCTGCTGCAACGTTATGCCGTAGACAACGCACATTTCGCCGAACATCCGTTCCAGCGCGCCCCGGCCACAGGCAAACGTATCGCCGTGGTCGGCGCCGGGCCGGCCGGGTTGTCCTGCGCCCATCGCAGCGCGATGCACGGGCATGATGTGGTGATTTTCGAAGCACGGGAAAAGGCCGGCGGGCTCAACGAGTACGGCATCGCCAAGTACAAACTGGTCGATGACTACGCGCAGAAGGAGCTGGACTTTCTCCTGCAGATTGGCGGCATTGAAATCCGCCACGGCCAGAAACTCGGTGCAAATCTTACTCTCAGCGAACTGCATCATCAGTTTGACGCGGTATTCCTCGGCCTCGGCCTGAATGCCAGCAAGCAACTCGGTCTGGCCCACGAAGACGCGCCGGGCCTGCTCGCCGCCACCGACTACATCCGCGAACTGCGCCAGGCCAATGACCTCACGCAACTGCCCTTGGCTGAACGCTGCATCGTTCTCGGCGCTGGCAACACGGCGATCGACATGGCCGTGCAGATGGCCCGCCTCGGCGCGCGCGACGTCAATCTGGTGTATCGCCGTGGTGCCGCAGACATGGGCGCCACCCACCATGAGCAGGACATCGCCAAAGCCAATCAGGTGCGATTGCTGACCTGGGCGCAGCCGGAGCAAGTGTTGCTCGATGATCAGGGCCGCGTGCGCGGCATGCGTTTCGCCCGCACCGATCTGGTTGAAGGCCGTCTGCAAACCACCGGAGAAACCTTCGAGCTGGCTGCCGATGCGATCTTCAAAGCCATCGGCCAGAGCTTCGATGACAGCGCTCTCAGCGATCCGTTGGCGCGCGAGCTCAAGCGTCGGGGCGAACGCATCGAGGTCGATGAACACCTGCGCACCAGCGTCCCCGGCGTGTATGCCGGCGGCGACTGCACCAGCCTCGATCAGGACCTTACCGTGCAAGCGGTGCAGCATGGCAAACGCGCCGCCGAGGCGATCAACGCTCAACTGATGCTCAACGTGGAGGCTGCGTAAATGGCCGATCTCTCGATAGTCTTCGCCGGCATCAAAGCGCCCAACCCGTTCTGGCTGGCTTCCGCGCCGCCCACCGACAAGGCCTACAACGTGGTCCGCGCCTTCGAAGCGGGCTGGGGTGGCGTGGTCTGGAAAACCCTGGGTGAGGATCCGGCGGCGGTCAACGTTTCCTCGCGTTATTCGGCGCATTACGGCGCCAATCGCGAAGTGCTGGGCATCAACAACATCGAACTGATCACCGACCGTTCGCTGGAAATCAACCTGCGCGAAATCACTCAGGTGAAAAAGGATTGGCCGGATCGCGCGCTGATCGTGTCGCTGATGGTGCCGTGTGTCGAGGAGTCGTGGAAACACATCCTGCCGCTGGTCGAGGCCACTGGCGCCGACGGCATCGAACTGAACTTCGGCTGCCCCCACGGCATGCCCGAACGCGGCATGGGCGCGGCGGTCGGCCAAGTGCCGGAGTATGTCGAGCAGGTGACGCGCTGGTGCAAGACGTACTGCTCGCTGCCGGTGATCGTCAAACTCACCCCGAACATCACCGACATCCGCGTCGCTGCCCGGGCAGCGCATCGCGGCGGCGCGGATGCAGTGTCGCTGATCAATACGATCAACTCGATCACCAGTGTCGACCTGGACCACATGGTCGCCCTGCCCACCGTCGGCAGCAAAAGCACTCACGGTGGTTATTGCGGTTCGGCGGTCAAGCCGATTGCGCTGAACATGGTCGCGGAAATTGCCCGTGATCCGCAGACCCAGGGTTTGCCGATCTGCGGCATTGGCGGCATCGGCAGCTGGCGCGACGCCGCTGAGTTCATGGCGCTGGGCAGCGGTGCGGTGCAGGTGTGCACGGCGGCGATGCTGCATGGTTTCCGCATTGTCGAAGAGATGAAGGATGGCCTGTCGCGGTGGATGGACAGCCAGGGTTACGCCAATATCGCCGAATTTTCCGGGCGCGCCGTGGGTAACACCACGGATTGGAAGTACCTCGATATCAACTACCAGGTGATCGCGAAGATCGACCAGGAGGCGTGCATTGGTTGCGGGCGTTGCCACATCGCTTGTGAAGACACCTCACACCAGGCGATCGGCAGTCTGAAACAGGCCGACGGTACGCATAAATATGAAGTGATCGATGAGGAATGTGTGGGCTGCAACCTGTGCCAGATCACCTGCCCCGTGGCCGACTGCATCGAGATGGTGCCGATGGACACGGGCAAGCCGTTTCTGGACTGGAATCATGATCCGCGCAACCCCTACCACGTTGCAGTCTGAAAAACCCCCTCACCCTAGCCCTCTCCCAAAGGGAGAGGGGACTGATTGGGGGATGCTGACAAACTTCGCCGACCTGAAATAGTTGTTGTGAATCCATAATCGACACGGTCTTTCAGGTCGATGTACCTCTCAATACACCTCGGTCGGCCCCCTCTCCCTCTGGGAGAGGGCTGGGGTGAGGGTAAGCCCTTGATGGTGCTCTTCAAGGCTCCAGCCCGATCCCGCGCAAAATCACCCCCGTCACGGTCTGCACCGCCCGCTCGAACTGCATATCCGACAACGGCTGGTGATCATTGAGAATGTTCACCTGATGATCAAAGTCGGCGTAATGCTGCGTCGACGCCCAGATCATGTACAGCAAACCCGACGGCTCCACCGGCAGGATCCGCTTGTCCTCGACCCACTGGCGAATCTTCGCTTCCTTCATCTTCGCCCAGTCATACAGGCTCGCATCCAGCGCCTCGCCCAGGGTCGGCGCGCCGTGGATGATCTCGTTGGCCCAGACTTTCGAGCCATAGGGCCGGCTGCGCGAATGATTCATCTTGGCGCGGATGTAACTGCTCAGCACCACGCGCGGGTCGTCGAACATCTCGAAGCACAGCGCGTCCTGCTTCCACACTTCCAGCAGATCGAACAGCACCGCGCTGTAAAGCTCGCTCTTGGTGCTGAAGTAGTAATGCAGATTGGAACGCGGCAACTGCACTTCGGCCGCGATGTCCGCCATGGCGGTGCTGCCGAAGCCTTTTTCGGCGAAAACCTTTTCCGCCGCCAGCAGGATTTTCTCGACGTTACTGCGGCGAATTTCGATCTTGTGATTGCCCATGTGGGCTCCCTGACAACAGCGTTGCGCAAGACTAGCATCCGCTCTGATCCGGGCGCGACCGCCGCCAACAAAACTTCGCAGGTGCAGGCGCTATGGCACAGCGTTCACACCGATAGGCATTTGCTCATTCACGCCCAAATTACCTTCGACCTGCCCGGCCATGTGCAGCGTGCCGGCCATCACCCCCGTGGTCGGATTCTGCAGCAGCTTCTGCCAGGCCTTGTCGAAGGTGTTGCCGAGGCTGCTGCGGATCAGCGCTTCGCTGTCGGGGCGGTCGTTGGCCTGGATGATTGCGCGTATGCCGGCCACGCCGACCGAAATCATCGCCCCGGCCAGTTTCCCGGCTGCTGCCGCCACTGCACTGGCGGCGCCGCGCGGGGCCATTTCGGCTTCGATGCGCTGGCTGGCGCGCTTGGCCACCGGGGCCATCGCCGCGTCGGTGGAGGAAATGCCCTTGGCGCCGCCGTCGGTGTGGATCTTGTCGATCAGCGCGGCGTACGCCGGGAGGGTGTTGAGCGGCTCGGTGCTGATGACTTTGAACAGCGACGCATCCCGCGCCGGCGGCGGGCCCAGGGCGATGGCCGGGATCTTCTGCAAGCGGCCGTTGAGCTGCGCAATCGGCACACCGTGACGCTGGGCGATGAGCGGCATCTGCTGCGCCATCAACTGCGCATAGAACGCCGTGGCCTGCGCCAGAATCGCATCCGGATCGATCTCCACGGCGACCGGCGCGAGGACCTTTTCCTGATATTGCTCAAGCAGATACGCCGCCAGCCGTTTCGCCGAAGCGTCCTGCTCACCGCCGGCACTGATCGTGTACCAACTGACCTTCATCGACAGCCATTCCTGGGTCCAGTAGCTGCTGAACCAGGGGATGAAATTTTCTTCAGTTTGCTGATAGACCCGAGTGCGCCAATGTTCCATCGAGCCACGGGCGAACAGCTTGACCTGCTCGGTGGCCTGCTGCGATGCGCTGAGGATCTCGCGGTCGATCTGCTGCCAGGTTTGCGCCGACACCACCACCGCCTGCGGCGCACTCACCGGTGCCCGGGCCGAGGTGGCGCAGCCGGCCAGCAAAAGCAGTGCGGCGACGACCAGCGCGCGCGGGTTCACGGTGGTGGTGTCCTTTGGCTTGGGGAGGTGCTGGTTTGAGTATAGGTGGGTCAGTCGATTTCGATGCTGAAGGTTCCGGCCTCTTCGCGAGCAGGCTCGCTCCCACAGATGCAACGCCATCAGCCCCACTGCAAATGCTCAACCATCACCGCCATCGATATCCACCATCGCCACGATTGCCTTCCGCCCCTCCCTCACGAAAGGCACGATTGACCCATCCGAAACACAACGAGGCGTTCACACCATGATCCACGCCCAAGTCACCCTCGCCGTGAGTTTCCCGGTGTTCGGCAGCAACTACTACCAACAGCACGTCGTGCCGCGCAAGGCGCAGACGCTGGTGTTCAACAAGGATTTCGACGATCTGCTGATGCCCGCCGCCAGCAACCATTTCAGCAATGAAGTGGTCGGCCTCAACGATCAGTTCCGTTTTCTGAGCGACATACTTGCCACCCATTTGCTCGATCACGAGGCCTCGGTGCCTGCGCGATCCCGCGTCCAGGCGAACGCTCGTTTTTTCAACTGAGGCTGATGCACAGAGGGCGTTCCTTTGATGGGAACGCCCTCTTCATTCAATCAGTCATCATCGCGATCACGGTGATAACGACGGCCATCGCGGCGGTCGTCATCGCGGTCGTCCCAGCGCCGGTCATGGTCGTAATAGCGGCCATGGTCGCGGTCGTAGTGCCGGCCATGGCGATGGTCATCATCAAAATCCGCAATACAGCCGCTCAGCAATACGGCGGCGGTCACAGTGAGCAGCATCGTTGTCGCTTGCTTCATTCAACACTTCCCTAAAACCCAAGGTCTTGACGACGGAAATCGCCACGCTGCCCGCGTCTTCGGGACGCAGTGCGCGCAGCCGCAGATACGACCGGGCAAAAGCGCGTTGATTCAGTGGCCACTATCGACCGTTTGTCGGCTCGTTCGTCGCAGCCGAACAGCGGCGTAACGCCACCTATACTGCTTGCAACCTACCCCCATGCAATGGATCTGCGCCCTCAATAACAATAAGCAGAGGTGGATCATGGTCTGGCAGCAAATCTACGACCCGTTCGGCAACCCGGTACTCTCCACGCTGATGGCCGCAGTGCCGGTGGTGGTGATGCTCGCGGCGCTGGCGTTCTTTCACGTCAAGGCGCATCTGGCGGCGCTGTTGGCGCTGGCGTCCGCCCTGCTGATCTCGATTTTCGCCTTCGACATGCCGGCGGGCATGGCCGGTTCGGCGGCGTTGTTCGGCGCGGCGAATGGCTTGCTGCCGATCGGCTGGATTGTGCTCAACATCATCTTTCTGCATCGCCTGACCACCGAAAACGGTTCGTTCAAAGTGCTGCAGGATTCTCTAGCGCGGATCACCGATGACCGACGTTTGCAATTGCTGCTGATCGCCTTCTGTTTCGGTGCGTTCTTCGAAGGTGCGGCAGGCTTTGGCACGCCGGTAGCGGTGACCGGGGCGATTCTGATCGGCCTGGGTTTTTCGCCATTGGCCGCATCGGGTCTGGCGCTGATCGCCAACACTGCGCCAGTGGCTTTCGGTGCGCTGGGCACGCCGATCATCACCCTGGCCAAAGTCACCGGGCTGGACGAGATGGAGCTGTCGATGATGGTCGGCCGGCAGCTGCCGTTCTTCTCGGTGCTGGTGCCGTTCTGGTTGATCTGGGCGTTTGCCGGGTGGCGCAAGATGCTCGAGGTGTGGCCGGCGATTCTGGTGGCCGGGGTGAGTTTCGCCATCCCGCAATTTCTCGTGTCGAACTACCACGGGCCGATGCTGGTGGACGTGATCGCTGCGCTGATTTCCATGGCGTGTCTGACGCTGTTCCTCAAGGTGTGGAAACCGGCGACCATCCACACCTCGGCGGCGCTGTCCGGGCGCGTCGACAACTCCAAGGTCGACGAAGAAACAGTCACCGCCAGCGCCGCGTTCAGCGATCAGGCGCGCCCGGCAGTGATGCGTGCGTGGATGCCGTGGATCATTCTCACGGTGTTCGTGTTTGCCTGGGGCACCCAGGGTTTCAAGAACATGTTCGATACGCGCCCGGTGATCGACCCGGTCACGCAGTCGGCCAAGCTCGACCCGCAAGGCAAACCGGTACGCGAGGCCAATCCGATCTTCGCCCCGGCGCTGACCTTCACCGGTCTGCATCTGCAAATAGAAAAAGTGCCGCCGGTTGTCGCGGCGCCGAAAGCCGAGGAAGCGATTTACAAGTTCACCTGGCTGACCGCCACTGGCAGCGGGATCTTGCTGGCGGCGATTGTCGGCGGTCTGCTGATGGGGTATTCGATCCCGCAACTGATCAAGCAATACCTGCGCACATTGTGGGTGGTGCGGTTTTCGCTGATCACGATTGCGGCGATGCTGGCGCTGGGCTTCCTCACGCGCTATTCGGGGCTGGATGCGACCATGGGCCTGGCGTTTGCGGCGACGGGGATTTTCTACCCGATGTTCGGCACGCTGCTCGGCTGGCTGGGGGTAGCGCTGACCGGGTCCGACACCGCTTCGAACGTGCTGTTTGGCGGCTTGCAACGGGTGACCTCGGAACAGCTGGGTATCAGCCCGGTGCTGATGGCGGCAGCGAACAGTTCCGGTGGGGTGATGGGCAAAATGGTCGATGCGCAGTCGATCGTCGTCGCCTCCACCGCGACCCGTTGGTACGGGCATGAGGGCGAGATCCTGCGTTACGTGTTCTTCCACTCGATCGTGCTGGCGATCCTGGTCGGCGGGCTGGTGACGTTGCAGGCGTACGTCGCACCGTTTACCTCGATGGTGGTGGGTGGGCATTAGATTCAGAGTGAACGCGTCGGCCTCATCGCTGGCAAGCCAGCTCCCACAGGTTTTGATGTTGTGAATGCAAT
>NZ_WBRZ01000264.1:0-7560 GCF_008923895.1 Pseudomonas sp. GXM4 | reverse complement strand
ATCAGAAAAATCGATGTCTGCTGACACGACGCCATCGCTGGCAAGCCAGCTCCCACAGGTATAGAGGTGATCCAAAAATATTTTTCCGGCACTGCATCCAATCGCCTCCGCCACGGGTAGTCCCTGTAACAGCCCACTCTGGTGCTGTCAGCGCCCTACCCTTTTCGGAGAATCATCGGATGAACATCACCCAGCTGATTGGCTTCACCGGTTTGCTCGCCTTCACCGCGACCACCTTCGCCCAGAGCAGTTATCCCGACGCGATCAAGGTGCCGGACGGGCACAAGATTGCCCTGGAGACCACCGGGGTTGGCGAGATCACCTACGAATGCCGCGACAAACCCAATATGGCCGGGCAGACCGAGTGGACCTTTGTCGGCCCGAAAGCGGTGCTCAATGATCGCAGCGGCAAACAGGTCGGCACCTATTTCGGCCCGCCAGCGACGTGGCAAGCCAAGGACGGTTCGAAAGTCACCGGCACACAACTGGCCGTGGCACCGTCGAGCCCGGGCAACCTGCCCTATCAACTGGTCAAGGCCAATCCGGCTGAGGGCAAAGGCGCGATGAGCGGGGTCAGCTATATCCAGCGTGTCGCGCTCAAGGGCGGCGTCGCGCCGGGCAGTGAGTGCACCATGGCGAACAAGGGCAAGCAGGAAGTGGTGAAGTATCAGGCGGATTATATTTTCTGGGCGGCGAACTGATATTCGGAAGCAGTGCACAATCCTGTGGGAGCGAGCCTGCTCGCGAAGACGGAGTGTCAGTCGCCTTATTACTTTCTGACCCACCGCATTCGCGAGCAAGCTCGCTCCCACAGGGAACCATGCCTCTGGATGTTTGGGAAATGTGAGCTAGATTGCACCCCATGCCTTTACCCGAATCCGTTTTCGATTACGAAGCCCGCCTCGCCGCCTGTGCCCGGGGCGAGCGCGCGGCTTTGCGCGATTTGTATGTGCAGGAAGGCCCGCGCCTGCTCGGCGTGGCCAAGCGGCTGGTGCGCGATACGGCGCTGGCGGAGGACATTGTGCATGAGGCATTTATCAAGATCTGGAACGGCGCCGCCGGGTTCGATCCGGCGCGGGGTTCGGCGCGGGGCTGGATGTTCAGCGTGACCCGGCATCTGGCCTTGAATCAGCTGCGCAAGCAAAGTCGGGAAACGCCGTTCAGCGAAGAACATGAGGCAGCGGCGCCTGATGAGGCGGTCGATGTTCACTCGGCGCGCATTCATCGCTGCCTCGAACAACTGGAACCGCAGCGCCGCAGCTGCATCCTCCACGCCTACGTCGACGGTTACAGCCACGCGCAGATTTCCGCACGCCTCGACACGCCGCTGGGCACGGTCAAAGCGTGGATCAAGCGCAGCCTCAATGCTTTGCGGGAGTGCATGGGATGACCGGCGAATCAGCGCAGGAACGGGATGAACTGGCCGGCGAATACGTGCTTGGCACCTTGTCGTTCGAGCAGCGCATCGAGGTGCAACGGCGCCTGCCGAACGATCCCGAACTGCGTGCAGCGGTGGATGCCTGGGAGCGGCGCCTGCTGGAGCTGACCGACCTGGCCGAACCTCAGCAACCCTCGGCGCAATTATGGCCACGTATCGAGCGCAGTCTCGAACGGCTGACGGTGAAGAAACCACTGACTTCGTGGTGGAATCTGCTGCCGCTGTGGCGCGGCTTGAGCGCGGCCGGGCTGGCGGCGACATTGATCCTCGGCACGATGCTGCTGACGCAGACTGCGCCGAAACCGAGTTATCTGGTGGTGCTGGTGGCGCCGCAGGACAAAGCGCCGGGCTGGGTGATTCAGGCGAGCAATGCGCGGGAGATCCAGTTGATCCCGTTAGGAGTGGTCGAGGTGCCGGCGGACAAGGCGCTGGAGTTCTGGACCAAGGCTGACGGCTGGTCGGGGCCGGTGTCGTTGGGCTTGGTCAAACCCGGGCAGGCGTTGTCGGTGCCGCTGGACAAACTGCCGCCGTTGCAACCGAACCAGCTGTTTGAGCTGACGCTGGAAGGCGCCAACGGCTCACCGATCGGCAAACCGACCGGGCCGATTCAGGCGATCGGGCGTGCGGTGAAGGTGCTCTGAGGCTCTGCTACGCGGTTGTCCGCAACCATCATCGACGTCGATGTTCACCATCACGGCAATGAAGTTCTCATAAAAAATTCCGGGCGTAACATCAGCTCCATACCAACCAACAACACCCCGGAGCACACCATCATGAAACGCCAGACTCTTCTCAGCATCGCTTTCTCGGTTTTCGCAGTTAACGCTTTCGCCGCCACCCCGGCGCACACCATGATCGCCGAAGGCGGTTCGGACAAGCTGATCGAAAGCCGTCTGGCTGAAGGCGGTTCGGATCGCCTGATCGAACGCCGCGTTGCCGAAGGTGGTTCCGATCGTCTGATCGAGCGCCGCGTTGCCGAAGGTGGTTCGGATCGTCTGATCGAACGCCGCGTTGCCGAAGGTGGTTCGGATCGTCTGATCGAACGCCGCGTTGCTGAAGGTGGCTCGGATCGTCTGATCGAACGCCGCGTTGCCGAAGGCGGTTCGGATCGTCTGATCGAACGCCGCGTTGCTGAAGGTGGTTCGGATCGTCTGATCGAACGCCGTGTTGCTGAAGGTGGTTCGGATCGTCTGATCGAACGCCGTGTTGCCTGATGCATGACTGCAAGCGCAACACCGCAGAGAAACCCGGCTCCCGCAGCCGGGTTTTTTATGTCTGCGTGTTTTATCCGGCCTTGGCCATGCAGCGCTTGTAACGCTCGTCCACGCGCTTGGCGAACCAGGCTGTGGTGAGTTTGCGGGTGATCTTCGGACTCTGCAGCACAATCCCCGGCAATACCGCGCGCGGTAACGCCTTGCCTTCGGCCCGCTCCGCCAGTTCGAACACGCGCTGATAGAGTTTGCTCTCTTCGAATTCCAGGGTTTTGCCCTTCTCCAGTTGATCGCGAATCGTCGGGTTGCGCATGCCCAGCGACTTGCCGAGGGTGCGCACCGCCAGTTCGGTACTGCCGGGCATGATCGAGTCGTAGCGAATCAAGTCGCCGTCCAGGGTCAGGGGGATGCCGGACGCGCGGCTGACCGCATTCTGAAACGCGGCATTGCGACTGGCGTACCAGCCGGCGTTGAAATCGGCGAAGCGATACAGCGGCTCGCGGTAATTCCCCGGATAGCCGAGCAAATGGGCGATGCCGAAATACATGCCGCCGCGCCGGCTGAACACTTCACGGCGGATCGTGCCGTCCACCGGGTACGGGTAATCCTTGGCGTGCTCCTCGGCAAATTCGATGCTGACCTGCATCGGCCCGCCGGTGTGCACCGGGTTGAAGCCGCCGAACAGCGTGCGGCCCATCGGCACCATGCCGATGAAGTCGTCGAAAATCGCGCTCAGCTCTTTCTCACTGCGCGCCGCATTCAGGCGTTCACTGTAGCTCTTGCCGTTGGGCGAGCGCACTTGCAGAGCGCCGCTGACCAGCAGGCTGGGGATGTGCACCTTGGCGGCGCGGCGGTCGATTTCGTCGCGGGCGATCTTGCCCAGGCCGGGCACCGTCGGGTCGGCCTGGAACGTCGATTCCTGCTCGGCCACGGCCAGTACCGAACACAGATTCTGCGTGGTGGTGTTGATGCCCTGTGCGGCGAACGCGGCGTAGATGTCCGTGGCCCAGCCCTGACGGTCGGCAGTTTTCGCCGGCAACAGCCGAACAATTTCAGCCTTCACTTCGGCCGGCGGACGCGGCGCCGGTTCGTTGCTGCGCTGGCTGGCGCAACCGGCGAGCAGCAGCACGGCGCCGAGAGTAATGAGTAATCGCATGTTGCTCCATCCAATCAAATTAGCCACAACACCATACACAACCCCCGTAGGAGCTGCCGCAGGCTGCGATCTTTTGATCTTGCTTTTTGCAGATCAGATCAAGATCAAGATCAAGATCAAGATCAAAAGATCTCAGCCTTCGGCAGCTCCTACACGCTGATGACAAACTGATTGCAAAACGTTACTGCGAAACCCTATCATTCGCGCCTGGAGTCGCATTAGCGCAAGGAGTTCCGCGCCGCCCTTATTTTTTCATTGGCCGTTCGCCTCCAGGTATCCGACATGCCCGCTTCAGCTCGACTCGGCGCTCCATTTCGCCCGACTTTGCTTGCCCTGCTGTGCTCCCTGACCGTCACCGCTCACGCTGCTGAACAAAACAGCAAAGCGCTGGTGCTCGACGACGTCAACGTCAATGCCCAGGCGCCTGCGCCCAACGCCCTGCCCCCGGTCTACGCTGGCGGTCAGGTTGCGCGCGGCGGCCAGTTGGGCGTGCTCGGCAATCAGGACATGATGGATGTGCCGTTCAGCGCAGCGTCCTACACCGAGCAATTGATCCAGGATCAGCAGGCGGAAAACGTCGCCGACGTGCTGCTCAACGATTCTTCCGTGCGCCAGGCCTCGGGCTTCTCCAATCAGGCGCAGGTCTTCATGATTCGCGGCCTGCCGCTCAATGGTGATGATATTTCCTATAACGGCCTGTACGGCGTATTGCCCCGGCAGATCATTTCCACCGATGCGCTGGAGCGCGTGGAAGTGTTCAAAGGCCCCAACGCTTTCATCAACGGCGTAACGCCGACCGGTTCCGGCATCGGCGGCGGCGTCAACCTGCAACCCAAGCGTGCCGGCGACGTGCCGCTGCGTCGTTACACCACCGACATCAACAGCGAAGGCCGCATCGGTCATCACTTCGATATCGGCCAGCGTTTCGGTGAAGACAACCGCTTCGGCGCGCGGGTCAACCTGTCGCAGCGCGAAGGCGACACCGGCATCGATCACGAGAACCAGCGCTCGAAACTGTTCGCCATCGGCCTGGATTATCGCGGCGATGCGCTGCGGGTGTCCGGCGACTTTGCCTATCAGAAGGAACGCGTCAACGGCGGCCGCAGCTCGGTCAACCTCGGTACCGCCACGCACATCCCGGACGCGCCATCGGCGGACACCAACTACGCGCCGAAGTGGGGTTACACCGACATCGAAGACACCTTCGGCATGCTCCGCGCCGAGTACGACCTCAACGACAACTGGACCGCTTACGCCGCCGGTGGCGCCAAGCACACCCGTGAAGTTGGCCGGTACAACTCGACCACGCTGGTCGGCAACAGCGGCGCCTCGTTCACCACCGGCTCGTTCGTCCCGCATGATGAGGACAACACCAGCGTCATGGCCGGCCTCAACGGCAAATTCAACACCGGCCCGGTCAGCCACAAGCTGAATTTCGGCCTGACCGGGATCTGGGCCGAGCAGCGCAGTGCTTATGACTTTGATAGAAGACAAACCGCAAACAATATTTATCACCCAATTCAAGCCCCGGCACCAATAACCGGGACTGTCGGCGGGGACCTTGATGATCCGGGCATTGTCGGCAAGACATTCAACCGCAGCGTCGCAATATCTGACACCTTCGGTTTCTTCGATGATCGCCTATTAGTCACCGCTGGTCTGCGTCGCCAACAATTGATTGTGCAAGGCTATAACTACGCCAGTTATGGCAGCGGCAGCCGCAAGTCGAGCTACGACGAGTCGATCACCACGCCGGTATACGGCATCGTATTCAAGCCGTGGGAGCACGTGTCGTTCTACGCTAACCATATTGAGGGCTTGGCCCAAGGGCCGACATCTCCGACCAACTCAGGCTCTCGTGAAGTGATAAACGGCAACGAAGTCTACGCACCCGCGCGCTCTAAGCAGACCGAGCTCGGTGTAAAGGTCGACATGGGCACTTACGGAGCGAGCCTGGGGTTTTATCGCATCGAGCAGCCGAGCGACGGCTATTCAGAAATCATCGATGCTGATACTGCTCGTTACGTCCGCGAAGGCGAGCAGATCAACAAAGGCGTGGAGATGAACGTGTTCGGCGAGCCGATCGACGGCCTGCGCCTGATCAGCGGCCTGACGCTGATGGACACTGAACTGAAAAACACCCTCAACGGCGCCAACGACGGCAACCGCGCCATCGGCGTGCCGACGTTCCAGTTCAACGCTGGCGTGGATTGGGACGTGCCGGGCCTGCAAGGCGTTGCGCTGAATGCGCGGATGCTGCGCACCGGCGGGCAATACGCCGACGCGGCGAACAACCTCAGCCTGCCAACCTGGAACCGCTTCGATGCCGGCGCGCGCTATGCGTTCAAGGTGTCGGAGAAGGACGTGACCGTGCGGTTCGGCGTCGAGAACGTGGCGAACAAGAAGTACTGGGAATCGGCTCAGGGCGGCTACCTGACCCAGGGCGAACCGCGAGTGGCGAAGTTGTCGGGGACGATCGACTTCTAAGCGTCATCGCGTCATAAAAAAGGCCCCGCAGCTTCACGGTTGCGGGGCCTTTCTGGTTTTTGTGGTGCTTGATCCGGCCTCTTCGCGAGCAGGCTCGCTCCCACAGGGGTACGAGGTGCGGCTTAGATCCCGGCGAGTGCCAGATCCATCGCAAAGTAGGTGAAGATCAGATCCGCCCCTGCACGCTTGATCGCGCCAAGGCTTTCGCGGACCACGCGATCCTCATCGATCGCGCCGGCCTGGGCGCCGAACTTGATCATCGCGTACTCGCCGCTGACCTGATACGCCGCCAGAGGCAGGTTCGAGGCCTGGCGGATGTCGCGGATGATGTCGAGGTAAGCGCCGGCCGGTTTGACCATCAGCGCATCGGCGCCTTCCTGTTCATCGAGCAGCGATTCGCGCAGGGCTTCGCGGCGGTTCATCGGGTTCATCTGATAGCTTTTGCGATCGCCCTTGAGCGCACTGCCGCCAGCCTCGCGGAACGGGCCGTACAGTGCCGAAGCGAATTTGGTCGAGTAGGCCATGATCGGAATCTGCGTGAAGCCGGCGGCGTCGAGCGCCTGGCGAATCGCGCGCACCTGGCCGTCCATCGCCGCCGAGGGCGCAATCACGTCAGCACCGGCGCGGGCGGCCGCTACGGCTTGTTTGCCGAGGTTGATCAGGGTCTGGTCGTTGTCGACTTCGTGGTTGTGCATCACGCCGCAATGGCCGTGATCGGTGTACTCGCAGAAGCAGGTGTCGGACATCACGATCATTTCCGGCACGGCGTCCTTGGCGATGCGCGACATGCGCGACACCAGACCGTCTTCGCGCCAGGTGTCGCTGCCGTTGGCATCGAGATGATGGGACACGCCAAAGGTCATCACCGACTTGATGCCGGCACGGGCATAGCGCTCGATTTCGCCGGCCAGTTTGCGCTCGGGAATGCGCTGCACGCCGGGCATGCTGGTGATCGGCACGAAGTCGTCGATGTCTTCCTCGACGAAGATTGGCAGCACCAGATCGTTCAGGCTGAACTCGGTTTCCTGGAACAGACTGCGCAGGCTCGCATTGCGGCGCAGACGGCGGGGACGTGCTTCGGGGAACTGACTGGACATGGGGCCTTTCCTGAAAACAGCGGATGAGACGAAAGTCGTAGGGGGCGAAGCTTATGCCTTGCGGCGGGTGCGGGACAAACCTGGATCAATCAAGAGAGCGTTACCGGGCTTGTAATAATCTTGCATGTACATTTCAAATTCCTGTGGGAGCTGGCTTGCCAGCGATGGCGG